>JAAOZJ010000043.1 GCA_011605835.1 Thermoproteota archaeon | reverse complement strand
TCTTTGGCTCAGTACTCGACTTCCTCGGCCCTCGCCTCTTCCTTTAGCTCGCTTTCGATCACCGCCTCAATCCCCTTGAGGGCCCTCTCGGCCTCCGCCAGCTCTACGTTTCGGGCGGACTTGACGAGATTTGCCAAGTTGTTAGACACGACCTCTTCAACGCTCTTGCCTTCTAGCGGCACCTTGCTCTTGTCGATTATGACTGGGGTGGGCTCGAGCACCGCTCCGCGTACTATCGCGACTTCGTTGTCTATCGTGGTCACAGTCAATGCCCCGACGACTTTGTCGTCTATCTTGACCCTAAATAGGTAATCGCCGTAGGACGTGACGGCCGCCCTCTCGACGTTGTAGGCTATCGCCCTCTCCAAGAGCTTACTTATCTCAGGCGTCGTCTCCCTGAGGACCCTTTGGACCTCCTCGTCGGGGACCCTCTTGAATACCTCGAGCTGGAGGGTGTTGTAGTCCCACACAACCCTCCCACCCTCGACGTCGTACTCTATCTTGGCCCTGACAACGTCACCCTTATCTGACTTGAGCCTCTCGACAAGTATGTGGTAGAGGGCCCTATTCAGCTCGGCGGCGGCCCTCGCGACCTCTTGGGCTGAGACCTCCCCTCTCTTCATGTGATCCCTCAGCTGGGCGAAGAGGGTCTTCCTGACCTTGTCCGCATAAGCGCCAGCTATGGTAAAGCCGGTGCTCAGCAAAACCATGCCCTCTCACCATTAAGTACTTATTCTTAAACCGCTAGGAAAAACTTATCGCATGCGCTCGATTACCTACGCGCAACTGGAGAGTGCGAGCACTAGGGATGTTGACGCTGAGGCTGGGACTAAGCATGAGGCTTCAGGGCCCTAGCCTTGAGATGATGCACGCTCAAGTAGCATCTAAAAGTTCTTAAGCTACGCCTCGCAGTTAGGCTGACAAAGGCATCGCGTGGTGAAGCCCTTGCACGTTAGGCCCGCTGCGAGAGAGATCGTAGACCTTGCAATCTCTTGGGTCGTGATAAGCCTTTGCTTCTCAATTCGAGTGATCTACGTCGGTATGTCGTACTTCTTAGCCTTCTTTGCTTCCTCTCTCATTGCCGTGGGCTTGGGCTTCTTGTTGCACGAGCTGATGCACAGGACCATTGCTAGGTCGTTCGCGTGTCACGCTGAATACAGAATGTGGCCCTTGGGGCTGTTGCTCGCTTTGGCGCTGGCTCTTGCCTCGGGCGGTAGCTTGATATTCGCCGCCCCGGGGGCCGTGTACATAGTCCCTCTTGCGTACTCACCATACATTTCAGTCGAACAGCTACGGAGGGTCAACGGCCTAATAGCGCTCGCTGGGCCGATGGCTAACTTGGTATTGGCGTTGGTATTTTACTTATTGCGAGGGCTGAGCCTTCACCCCTTCTTACAATTCACTGCCATGATTGGCTTCCAAGTCAACATCTGGCTTGCGGCCTTCAACCTCCTCCCGATACCGCCGCTCGACGGCTTTAGCGTGGTCAAATGGAGCCCGATAGCGTGGGGCTTAGTGGCGATACCTGCGTGGGTTGTCACAGTCATCGCATTCTTCAAGCCATAGGCCTAGGCCGTCGGCTCCTCCAGCATGTCGAGAAGCTCGCTTCGAGAGCTGAGCAAGCGGCTCATCGCCTCAAGGAGCGCCTCAGTTGCCCGCACGATAGCCCTCCAAGTCTAGGGCTACTATCCTGAAGCCGAACCTCTTGAGCTCCGAGGCGATGAAGTCCAAGACCTCTTCGCTGAAGAACAGCCTCCTTTCTCGGGGGCTAACCTCTATCCTTGCCACGTCGTCGCCGTGGAGCCTGACGCGCACGAGTGAGGCCCCCAGTCTCTCCTTCACCACCCTTTCGGCCAGGTCTACCCTCCTCAACTTCTCCAGCGTTATCCTCTGGCCGTACGGTATTCTAGTGGCGAGGCAGGAGCTGGGGGGCCTGTCGTGATTCGGAAGCCCCAACAGCTTGGCCAGCTCGCGCACCTCACCCTTCGACAGCCCCGCCTCTAGCAAGGGGCTACGGACCCCCTCCTCGATCGCGGCCCTTATGCCGGGCCTGTGGTCGCTCAGGTCGCTCTTAGTGGTCCCATCGAGGATCGCTCTGAAGCCCTCTTTGGACGCCAGCTCCTTGAGCAGAGCGAGTCGAGCCTTCTTGCATATGTAGCAACGGTCTTGCGGATTATCGGAGAAGCCCGGGAGCTCCAGCTCGTTGAGCTCGACGACGCGGTGTCGTATTCCGATGGCCCTGGCCACTTTCACAGCTTCTTCGAGCTCGCCGTGGGGCAAGAGGGGGGATTTTATGGTCACGGCCAAGGCCCTGTCGCCTAAGGCTCTGTACGCCAGCGCTGCGACCGTGGAGCTGTCGACGCCGCCCGAGAAGGCCACCAACGCGCTCTCCAATTTCTTGATCTCTCCCTCGAGCTCGTCGGCCAGGAGCCTCAGGTCGCGCGCTTCCTTCATGGACGACGACCCAGGACGCCACAGCTCATAGAGCTACGGGCTTGTGAATTCGGGGCTTAGAGGACCAGTAGCTCACCGTTCTTAGGTGCCAAGACCTCTACGCCCTCGCTCCTCAGCGCCTCTTCGAGGGACGTCACCGCCCGCTCCTCTCCGTGGACTAAGACGACCTTGGTTCTGCCCTCGGAGCGATCTACGACCTTGGTTATGAAGTCTAACAGCTCGATCCTGCCCGCGTGGGACGAGAAGTCGAACCACTTTACGTCGCACTTTACCTTCTCTGAGTCGGGCGCGAGTTTGCCGTGCTTCAGCAAGCAGTCACCGGGCGTGTCCGGGATCTGGTAGCTCACGAGGAATATCGCGCTGTCGCTCCTATCGGCCAAGCGCTTAGCGTAGAAGGCCGATGGGCCTCCCTTCAGCATCCCGGACGGGCTTACGACAACCCCACCCTCCTTCAAGAGCCTCTTCCTGTCCCTGGGCCCCCTAACGAACCTAGCGAATTCGAGGGCCTCTTCGTAGAGGTCTTCGCTCCTCAAGAAGTCCTTAAAGCTCAGCAGCTCGAGCGATATCTGCTTGGCCATGCCGTCCAAGTAGACGGTCAAGTCGCTCGCATACTTGTAGAGCACGCACAGTATCTCTTGGGCCCTGCCGTAGGCGAAGGCCGGCACGAGCACGACTCCTCCGCCCTCGACGCAGTCGACCACGGACTCGACGAAGCTCTTCTCGGTCAGCGCCCTGTCCTCGTGGGGCCTGTCGCCGTACGTGGACTCCACGATCAACAGGTCTATGGGGCACTCCGATAGGACGGACTCTAGGTCCACCGGGTTCACCAGCCGTGTCTCAATGCTGTTGAAGTCGCCCGTGTAGAGGGCCTTGAACCCCTTCGACCTCAACAAGAACATGCAGCTCCCGGGGACGTGTCCAGCGTTCAGGGCCCTAATGGCGATGCCGCCTACCTCCACCTCCTCTCCGTAGCCCAGAGGTCTAATGCCATCCACGGCCTTGTAGAGCTCCTCGACTTCGTAAGGTAGGAAATTACCCGAAAGCTTCATCATGTCAAGCACTAAGTACTCTAGTATCTCGGCGCACAGCCGGGTGGAGTAAGCTCGTGGCGTGACCTTCGAGGAGAACAGAAACGGCACTAGACCAGAGTGGTCCAAGTGCGGATGGGTGAGCAACATAGCGTCCACAGAGCTCGGGCTCACGTGCGATGGAAAGAGGGGCACGTCGTCTAGCAAGACACCGTAATCGAGCAAGAAGTTTCTATTCTCCAAGCTGAGGAGGTAGGCTGACCTCCCTACCTCTCTGCAACCTCCCAAGCATAGCAATTTAGCGCGGCTCATGATGTGACAGCTACCCGAGGAAGTGTAGACGACCTCCTTTAAACGTTTCCCGAGTACGTCGCTAGCAACAAGCTTATTAGACGTGCCCGATTAAGGGCCTCAGGGGCTCACGTGTCACACGAGTACATCAAGGTGTCCCGCGGAGAGAAGGTCCGCGTGACGTGCCTAAGGTGTGGCAGGTGCTGCCACGGACCCAACGTCAGCTTGACGGCCTTCGACATATGCAGAGTGGCCAACTTTTTGGGCGTCGATTGGAGGGGGCTGAGGGGCAGGTACGTGAAGGCGGTCATAGCGGATGTCGTGCCTATACCAGTACTCCAAAGCGTGAACGGAGTTTGCGCTTTTCTAGTGATGAGAGACAAGCCCACGTGCACGATATACTCTGCCAGGCCGATGAGATGTAGGCTGTACCCCTTCCTCTCCTACAGCCCAGCTAGGCCCGACTTGATATACCTAGACGAGTGTTGCGGAGGCGTCGGCATTGGGGAGCCCGAAGACCCTCCTTGGACCCTCTTAAGTCAGTATCACGTGGAGCTCAAGCTCCACTACACCAAGCTCTACCAGCTCATATTCGAAGGGGGCTACGAACCCCTTCAAGCCCTAGAGGGTCTCATCGATGAGGTCTGCGCCCAAGCGCGTTCAGAGCAACGAAGCTCATCCTTCTTAGGCTACGCTACAGCAGAGCGGCGTAAATGATATCGCTCAGGGACTCTAAGCAGGCCTCTATCCTGTCGAAGGTCCCCTGAGGTTCTCTGGGCAGAACGTCGAAGAGCGTCCTCTCAACGCCCGATCGCAGGTCTGGCGGTATCAAGTCGAGGTTTTCCTCGAAGAGCCCTCGGAGCTCGCGGTCCATCGATGAACTGTAGACCGGCAAGGCATTCGCGAGGGCCTTGAAGGCGTTTAAGGTGAGTAGCGCTCGCGCACTAGGATTACTCTCTGCCATAATCCAAGAGGCCCTCTCCTCAGGCGTTATCGTCAAGTGGAACTTGTAGAGTCTCTCCATCTCGGGAAGGTAGCCCCTCTCGACGACGAACTTTGTGGCCTCGTATCCCTTGACGCCCGAGGCCACAAAGTATAGCACGGCAATCGCGAGGTGCCTGGGAACCCCGAACTCGACGAGCCCTTGAAGCGCGGGCGGCACTCGAATGGCGTAGTACTCCTCGGAGCCGTGAAGCTTGGCGTGGGCCAGCGCTATCAGTAGCTCCCCCCTGACCACCGCCTCGCCCTTGTCGTAGAGCTCTGACGCCACCACCACTATCGTGGGCTTGCCAGCCACGTACAGGTGGGAGGCCGAGCTCAGGGGCTGGGGAGCTGGACCAGCTCCTCCGGAAGCGGCGTTGAGGAATTCGCTCAAGCGCTCCCGAGACTCCACAACCACGACCCTCAGGGTCTTAGTGTCGACGTCAAAGGTCCTTGACGCATCATCGATGCACTCCTTGATGTAATTCAGCGCTATGCTGCTGACGGAGCCAAATGTCAAGATCTCGACCATCTACGGCACTCTCATCGAGGTCCCTTCGACCGAGGCCATAGCTTCTTTACCCATTAAGCGGCGCGAGCTCAAGTCCCTAGACCCCTCAAGGACGTCGACATTACTCGACTTTTATGTCGTACCACTTCCTCTTTCCCTCTTCCTCGCCTTCCACCTTTACCTCGACTATCTTTGGCTTCTTCACACCCACCTCTCTGATCTCGACACCTCTAGGTTCCCTCTGCCTCGAGCCCTCGACCTCGTCGATTACGACCTCCTTGACGTGACCTCTAGCGGTCGACCTCCCTTCGGGCCCGCATTCCCACACTATTTCCGCGTCTGGATACCTCTCTCTCAAGTACTCCTCCAACCTCTTCCTATCGACG
>JAAOZJ010000060.1 GCA_011605835.1 Thermoproteota archaeon | reverse complement strand
GGTAAGTGAGTATAGACGCTTCTTGAAGTCTTTCTTGAGGGGTTCTCCGCATTGGTTGCAGGTGCTACGCTCTTAGCTATCGATAATGGCCTTGCAGATCGACACCTGTCACGCTTGCTGTGCTTTCCAAGGCCTAACAAGGAGGAGCTCAGGCGGAGGCTTCAGCAACTAAACTCTCTGGGCGTGACCAGAATATTGCTCGACGGTCCTCAGGCAATCGACGGGCTTAGGGTCTTAGGCAAGGGGTGCGACGGCATCGTGGTCAAGGCACTGATGAATGGCGTGTTAGTCGCTCTCAAGATCAGGAGGATCGATTCACATGTCAAGACCTTGATCGTCGAGGGCGAGAATCAAAGACTGGCGAACAGCGTCGGAGTGGGGGCCAAGGTCCATTGCTTTAGCGAGGACTTTATAGTGATGGACTTAGTGGAGGGTCAGCACATAGACGAGTTCGTAAGGCAGGCTAACGGAGCCGAGGTCAGGAGGGTGGTGGTCGACCTATTGGGACAGTGTAGGAGGCTCGACATCATCGGCCTAGACCACGGAGAGCTCTCAAGGGCGCACAGGCATGTGATCGTGAGGCCATGCCTCGAGCCCATCATAATGGACTTCGGTAGCTCAAGCAGGAGCAGGAGGCCAGCCAACGTGTCCTCGCTCTTCAGCTACCTCTTTTTGTCCAAGACGGACCTTTCGGCCCTCGTGCGGAAGAAGCTGGAGGTGTTCTTCGAAGATGAGGAAGCCATCAATGCCTTGCGAGAGTACAAGAAGAGCCTATCCGAGGAATCCTTCCAAAAGATCCTAAGCTTCGTGACGTCGAGCGAAATATAGATAAATAGCCTTTCTAGACTCCAACCTTAAAGAGGGGCCGTAGTCTAGCCTGGACTAGGATGCCAGCCTGGGGAGAAGTCCCCAACTTCACAGAACGCTGGTGATCGGGGGTTCAAATCCCCCCGGCCCCACTAATCCGCCCCAAGAGCTTCTGAGCTTGGTCTACGATCTTCTGCGCTATTTTAGTCCCCATCTTTGGTAGCTTCGTCAACTCCGCCAGCTTAGCCTCCGCGACGTCCTTGAGCCCCCTATATCCGTGTCGATACAGGATCCTAGCTCTAACCCTCCCTATGCCCTCAAGCTGCAGCAACTCTAGCAACTCCTCTCTCACTCCCCACCTTATCCTAGGGACCAGAACGCCGAGCCTCTGAGCGTGGACCGTAAAGCCCATCACCTTAGCTATTTCACTGGCCGCATGGCATATCCACTCCGCCACCTGAGTCAGCGCGTATACGTCCCCTGGCCCGACGTCGTACCTTAACACTATGTCGTTTTCGGGGATCTCGTTTATCCAGTCGTACAGCAGGAGGGCGGTCTTGACCTCAGACATCAGGGTTGCCAAATCCTCCTCTTCGTCCGACAGGACCTCGTCGCTTTCTAGGACAAAGGAGGCGAGCCTCTCCCTCTCCCCTCTCTTGACGTGGAGCTTGGGTACTTCGGGGGCCTTGCATATCAAGTGCAAGTACTTGAGCGTCGCCTCCTTTTTCAGCTTCTTCAGGCCCCTCAGCAATATGACGGCGGACAACGGGTCTATGTAGAGCTCCGACACCCTGCGACCAAGCCTTGTCGCCCTTAGGGAATCACCCTCAACGACAATGAAGCCCTCCCTCTCTAAGAACTTTAAAACTCCCTTAACGCTGAGCATGGCTCCAAGGGTCGTGAACTGGTGGGCGTAGAACGTCTTCGACATGAAGTCACGGACGTCGTCTATCGTAGCCTTATTCATTGAGGCTATCGTCGCCAAGACCTGCTTCCTAAGCGATGCCTCGTTCGTTAGCTGCGAAGTTATGTTCTCGGGCTTTGACTTTATGTAGTGCGTAAAGACGTCGTAGGCCTCCATCTCAGTCTTCGCAACGGCCACGGCCTCTCCGTACTCGTCGTACTGCGGCCTCCCAGCCCTGCCAGCCATCTGGTGGAACTCCAAGACAGGGATCCTGTAGAACCCTCGATCAACCTCGTACCTCCTGTAGTCCTGAATTATAACCCTTCGAGCTGGTAGGTTGACCCCCGCAGCTAGAGTTGGCGTCGAGCAGACAACCTTTATCTTGAACCCTCGAAAGCCTTCCTCAATTATCCTCCTCTGCCTAGCCGAGAGGCCCGCGTGGTGGAAGGCCACCCCCCTCCTAATTAAGCTCGCGAGTCCCTCGTTTATTACAGGAGCCTCCTCGCCCTCCATCATCTCATCGCAGAGGTCTTCGACTTCTTTGGGGTCTACGAGAGGCTCTAAATGTCCCGACAACTTGTTAGCGTACTTCACGGCGTTCTGCCGAGTGTTGGCGAATATAAGGCATTGTCCTCCGCCCTTCACAACCTCCAAGGCCATGTCTATTATGGGATCGCCCGTCACCCTCTCGAACACGTGCTCCTCGCCGTTATCGAACGTGATCCTATTGCCCACGCAGACCCCCATCTTCAGGGGCACTGGTCGCCAATCGCTTTCAACGAGCTCCGCGCCAAGCCAGTCCGCTATCTCCCTAGCGTTGTTTATCGTGGCGCTTAGGGCCACCACCTGTAGGTCCTCCGAGCGTCCTCTTAGTCTGGCTAGGACTGCCTCCAGCGTCGGCCCCCTCTCTGAGTCGTTTATCAGGTGCACCTCGTCTGAGACCACGACCTTAACCTCGTCGAGCCATGTGGCCTTGTGCCTTATCAGGCTATCGAGCTTCTCATTAGTGCAAACTATGACATCGTAGTTGCTTAGCCACCTATCGTCGCTATCGTAGTCGCCCGTCGTGACGGCAGTCCTCAACAACCCCCTCTCTTCGTACTTCTTGAACTCCAGCCACTTCTCATGTGCGAGAGCCCTTAGAGGCGTCAAGTATAGGGCTTTGACCCTCTCTTCTACAACCCTCTTGGTTATCGCGAGCTCGGCTATGAGGGTCTTACCTGAAGCTGTGGGGGCCGAAACGACTAAGCTCCTGCCCCTTAGAAGGCCAGCTTTGACAGCCATTTCTTGAGGGGGATAGAGCTTTCTAATGCCCCTCTCGATCAGCACCTGCTTTATCTCGCGAGGTACCTCTAGGGCGTTTACCTCGATTTCCCTTCACCTGCTGAGAACCTTAGACCTTCTTGTAATAGCCGTCGCGAGGTTGAAATAGCACCCCTTCGTTCAAGAGTTGCTTGAGGGTCCTCTCAGCGAAAGCCTTGTCGATACCCTCCTTCTCCGCCCTCTCCAATATCAGGTCCTTGCTGACGGGCTCTCCTTGGAGCTCCCTCTGAAGCTCCTCGACTATCTCGACTATCCTCGCCATCTTCTGTTGCACGCTCCTCGGTTTACCAGTCATTATCACGTCTATGTCGGGCCTTCCAGCCGCATCGCACCCTACCGTCTTCAAGTAGTGATCCATGAGCTTAATGACTGCTTCCGCGTCTTCCGCCGTGACCTCACTTCTAAGGGCCATGCGGGCCCTCGCCTCGGCAGCCCTGATGAGGGTCTCAAGCTGCCTCACAGAAATCGGCACCGGGCTGTCCTCCGTGGCCCTCGCCCTCAAGCCGAGGAAGTACTCCTTTATCTTCTCTATGGCCTCGTCGGTCAGCCTCGGCCTCACGTTCTTCCTAGCGTAGGCTATGTACTTTCTGAGGAAGTCGGGGGAGAAGGGGGCTAAAGGCTCGCCCTTCATGGCCCTCAGGCTCAAGACGTGCTCAGCCAAGGCGGCGTCCCGATCCTTCATCGGCTTGTCGGTCGTCACGAATATGAAGTCGAAGCGCGACAGTATCGTGACTGGTAGGTTGATGTTCTCTGACACGGGCCTGTTTGACATGTACCTGCCGAACCTCGGGTTGGCTGCTGCCAAGATCGAGGTTCTCGCATTGAGCGTGGCCACGATCCCCGCCTTGGCTATGCTCACCGTCTGCTGCTCCATTGCTTCATGCATGGCGACTCTGTCTTCGTCTCGCATCTTGTCTATCTCGTCTATCGCCGCTATGCCGTTATCCGCAAGGACCAGAGCTCCGGCTTCGAGGAAGAAGTCCCCCGTGTTCTTGTCCCTGACGACCGTCGCGGTGAGCCCAGCGGCCGTCGAGCCTTTGCCAGAGGTGTATATCCCGCGCGGCGCGAGTCTGGCCACGTACTGCAGGAGCTGGCTCTTGGCGGTCCCAGGATCTCCGACTATGAGGACGTGGATGTCCCCTCTTATCTTAACCCCATCCGGCATGACCTTGGGGACCCCTCCGAAGAGCATGTAGGCTATTGCCTCCTTCACCTCCTCCATCCCGTAAATCGAGGGGGCTATCGACTTCACTATCTTCTCCACGACGTTGGGGTCCTTGGCGACCTCCCTTATCTTCTCCTCGTCCTCTGGTGTTATCTCGACCTCCTCAACTCCTTTGGTCGAGACCTCTATGTGATTAGCCTCCAGGTACGTCGTGAAGGTGGTCAGCTTGCCGAGCTTCGGCGAGTGCTCCTGCCTCACCGATAAGATCCCACTTATAAGGACCCTATCGCCGGGCCTTACCTTGTCAACGAGGTCATCAGCGACGAAGACCTCTATTGAACGCGGTAGTTGACCGGAGGGCACGTCCTCTGGCCTCTCCTGCACTACGAGGGTCTGGACGTCCATGAATGTCGAGTTTTCAGGGCTGAACTCCAAGACGCCCCTCTTCCCACAGCGGGGGCATGTGTTCGGGTAGCTGAAGGTCCTGGAGTCCTGCGGGATCTTTATCATCTCCCTGCATTCGGCGTTTTTGCATACGAACGTGCCCTCAACCAGTCTCTGCTTTATGTTGCTCGCTCTGACGACGACGCCCTCTATTGATACCATCTTGTTTATGTGCTCGGCCCTTACCCTCCTTATGGAGACTAGATCACCTGCCCCCCTGAAGCGCGCGTGGAACCTGCCGACCTTCTCCGCGAAGGCCCTGTTCTCGGACTTCACGGCTTCGTAAAGCGCTATGGAGGCGTACTCTACGTACTCTCTGGGCCTGTCCACGACCCCCTTAGCTAGGCTGTCGTCGTACAGCAGGAGGTCGTCGAAGTCTATCACGAGGGACTTGAAGCCCGAGACTATCATCTGGCATATCCTTTCCCTGTACTTCAGGTTGCCCTTGCTATCCGCGAACGACTTGAAGAACTCCGCGAACTGCCCTATGGGGTCTTGAAGTTTTGCTTCAACCATTCTCTCCACCCTTGATGCTTCGACGCCACCTCGAGATGAGACTACATAGTTCGTTAAACAACATTCTCTCTTCCGGAGTGAGGCAGTCGAGGACCTCTCTTGGTGGTTGGGCACCTGTTAAAGCCATGTTAACGATCTTCTGAACCCTGCAATTGATGACATCGATGAGCCTCACCTCGGCCAACCTCTTTTCATTCAAGGCCTCTGGGTTGGTCTTTGCCTTCTCGGCCAAGGACTTAAGGTAGTTCCTCGCCTTAATGTAAAAGGTTGGCTCAAGCGGGGTCAGTTGAGGGGTCCTACTTTCCTTCCACGCTATCTTCGACATCGTTGCCAAATCGGTACTCCTTTCATCTATTATTTCAACATATCCCTCCTCCTTCAGTATCTTGGCAACCCACCTCTCCACCTCTACTTCTTGATCTTGAGGAAGAGGCCCCAAGACCTCTTCTCCGACCCTTATCTCCGGAACCTTCCTCAATACCTTAACCTTCACCTTTTCAACATCGTAGAAAGGCTCTCCGCACAAAAAGGTAGTCATCACTCTCAACCTTTATCCTACCCCGTGCCACAAAAAGCTTCCCTCAAAGCGTAAAGCCTTTGCCCCTCCTTCGCGCTAGCTAACCCTATAAGAGAGCGCCGAGGAGAATACTCTGAGAGCTATATGGCTTTCAAGGAAGAGTTGCCAGCCCTCTGGGTCGAGAAGTACAGGCCCAAGAAGCTCGATGAAATTGTAAATCAAAAGGAGATAATCGAGAGGCTGAAAAAGTTCGTGGAGGAGAAGAACGTCCCTCATTTGTTATTCGTTGGCCCTCCTGGAACTGGCAAGACCACGGCGGCCCTCTGCTTAGTCTATGAGTTATACGGCGAGAATTGGCGCCACAACGTCTTAGAGCTTAACGCCTCCGACGAGAGGGGAATACAGACGATAAGGGAGAGGGTCAAGGACTACGCTAGGACTGTGGCATTGGGCGACGTTCCCTTCAAGGTCATCATATTAGACGAGTGCGATGCCATGACGTCAGAGGCTCAGTGGAGCCTCAGGCGCATACTGGAGATGTTCTGGAGGACCACGAGGTTCATATTGATAGCGAATTACGGGTCGAAGATAATAGAGCCGATACAGTCGCGCTGTGCGATATTCAGGTTCTCGATGTTATCGAAGGAGGACATAGCGGAGCGATTGAAGTTCATAGCCTCCAGAGAGGGCGTTAAGCTGACCCAAGAGGGTATAGACGCCATTTGGTACGTCGCTGGCGGTGATCTGAGGAGGGCCATAAACCTCCTACAAGCGGCCGCTGCGTACGGAGGGCCCGTCGATGACGTTACCGTCTACAAGGTAGCTGGCAAGGCTAGGCCGACGGAGGTCCACGAGATGTTGAAACTGGCCCTCAAAGGCGACGTCTTAGCGGCGAGGCAAAAGGTCTACGACCTGATGATAAACTACGGCCTAACGGGCTCAGACATAATAAGGCAAGTGCACACGGAGGTCTTCAGACTCGACGTGCCCGAGCCCTTGAAGATGGAGATAGAGGACCTGGTGGCCGAGACGGACTACAGACTCGTGGAGGGGGCCAACGAAGACATACAGATCACGGCCTTCCTGGCCCAGTTGGCTAAGTTGGGCAAGAAAATGGCTGGTTAGCCATGTCGACCCCCTCTTACGTGCCTTGGACTGAGAAGCACAAGCCTCGCTCCATAGCTGAAATAAAGGAGATAGTGGGCGAAGCCGAATACATAGACAGCTTCGTCTCATGGTTGAGGAACTGGAAGCCGGGCGATAAAGCGGCCCTGCTCTACGGTCCTCCAGGCGTTGGCAAGACCCTGCTCGTAGAAGTCGTGGCCAAGGAGTTCGGCTACGAGCTTTTCCAGCTGAACGCCAGCGACACGCGAACCGAGGCGGCGCTGAGAAGGCTCGTCGGCCAGTCGTCTAAGACCGTCAGCCTCTACGGCTCGAAGGGCAAGCTCATCTTCTTGGACGAGATCGACGGCCTCTACGGCGTGGGTGAGGCGGACGCCGTCAAAGCGATAGTCGAGCTAATCAAGGAGTCGCGGGTTCCCATAGTCATGGCGGCGAACGATCCCTGGGACCCGAAGTTGAGGCCCCTTCGAGAGGTATCCGTAATGATAGAGTTCAAGCGCTTAAGGTCCTCGTCCATAATAAAGCACTTGAAGAAGATATGCGCGAAGGAGGGAATAATGGCCGACGAGAGGGCCCTCAAGATAGTAGCCGAGCTCGCTGAGGGCGACATGAGGTCTGCCGTCAACGACCTTCAGGCGGCGGCCCAGGGCAAGAAGAGGCTAACGGTAAACGATGTTTCGTGGTTGAGGGCTAGGAATAGGCAGTATCAAGCATTCGACGTCTTGAGGATGCTCTTCGCCGCAAAGCGATGCGACGACGCTAGGAACGTGGTGAACTCGTCATTGCTTGACTACGAGACTCTCATGCTCTGGATAGACGAGAACTTGCCGAGGCAGTATACGGATCCAGAGGAACTCGCCAAGGCATATTATTACTTAGCGAGGGCGGACGTCTTCTTGGGCAGAATGAATAGAGGACAGAAATGGGAATTACTGAAGTACATTATAGACTTCATGACTGCGGGGGTTGCGATGTCGAAGATACATCCGTACAGATTCACTAAGTACGGCTTTCCTCAGAAGATACTACTGCTGGCTAAGGCCAAGGGCACTAGGGCCATCAGGGAATCCATATGCGAAAAGGTAGCCTCCAAGTGTCATTTGTCTAAGAGGAAGGCTAGTACAGAGATTATGCCCTTTCTGCATGTGATGTTTGAAGCGCCAGGCCTCGCCAAGCACGACGTCTCGCGGTGGCTGGGCTTAGACGAGTCCATGGAGGAGTTCTTGAAAAAGCATCGCTAGTAGAGATCCACCTCGAGAGAGACCTTCTTTGGGGTTTTCGGAACCCCCTTCAATATTGATAAGAGCCCTCTCACTACTTGAACGAACACCTTAGATGCAAACTGATTCAATGGTACGAGTTCTCCATCGACTACGAGCTTCACGCCCTCCCTTCTCTCAACGCATTTTGTAGGACCCTCTTCACCTTTAGCTATCGCTTCAGCGAGATCCCTACAACTACTGAAACCACACCTACTACAATTCTCTAGTGCTAACAACTTCATGATGTCTTCTACGATAACTTCTTGAATGGCTTTAGCCGCACCATCAAAGTCGACGACCTTGCTTGTCCAAGACGTGGCCAAGTTTTGAACTTCATCGCTTAAAGGTACTACGGCAATGCTCTTAGGACCTACTTCATTCACGTCAGTCCTAGAGGTAGCGGCTACTACGTGAGGGACAGTTCTATGCCCCTCGACTAATACCAAGCACCACTTGCCGGGGACGAGGCTCTTAATGTCATCCAAGCTCAGCCTTGAGTTCACCATCACGAACGTCGACGTCTTCAGCACGTCTGCTGTTAGGAAAACCTTAGAGCCTTGGACGGCTTCACGCTCATCACGAAAGACTAGTGCTACGTTATAACCTTTGTCTGCTAGCCTAGTGCCTAGTTCATGCATGAGCCTCAACCTCGCCTCTCTTCTGGAGCCTACTACGCCTATCACCGTCCTCAAAGCTAGCCCCTCACATGAGCTACGATATGACGGGCTTCTGGGAGTATTAACTTCCTGAGAGCAAGTTCAACAGCATGAGGGGAGCCAGGTATGGAGAAGATGACGGTCTTCTTGTAGACTCCAGCAGTTGCCCTAGTCAACATGGCCGCACTACCGATCTCGCCGTAGCTCAAAAGCCTGAGCAGCTCTCCAAATCCCGGAATTCTCTTTTCAAAAAGCTCTTCAACAGCCTCTATGGTAACATCTCTATCACTCAAGCCAGTGCCGCCAGTCGTTATTATGATGTCTGGCTTCAAATCCTCGATGACCTTCTTTATCTCTTGTTTGATTGCAGAGGCATTATTTGGAACTATGGATCTGCCCTTAAACAGATGGCCCTCGGCCTCTACGATCCCCCTTATTTTCTCTCCATTATCATCTACGACTTCTTTTCCCTCTTTAAGTAGATTATAGAGGGTATCGCTGGTCACTATGGTATAGAAGGATAGTGTTGGAGAGGCCCTTCCTCTATGTAGCTCCACACTCTTGCTCATCTTGCTTCCCTCTTAATTTTGCTCCTCACCTTTATGCCTGTGATTTCGGTGTGCGGATACTGGCCGTTTTCGTCTTTCTCGTACTTTTTCACCATGTCCCATATGTTAAGCAACGCTACTGTCGTAGCTACGAGGGCTTCCATTTCCACGCCTGTCTTCCCCACGGCTTTCACCGAGGCGCGAACTCTTATCCCCTCGTTCTCTACGTCTATGTGGACCGAGACGTTCGTCAGAGGGATTGGATGGCACAGGGGCAGTAGCTCGGAGGTCCTTTTTGCTGCCAGTATCGCTGCTATATTTGTCGTCGAGAAGACGTCGCCCTTCTCCACATTACCCTCTAGTATCCTCTTCAAGGTCTGGGGCCTCAGCTTTATGAAGCCCTCCGCCTCCGCCTCTCTGTACATGTCGACCTTATCGGTCACGTCGACCATGAATGCTCCCATTCAGACCACCAATAGAATTAAACATACTCTTCAAAGCTTTAACGCGCGGGTCGTCATGATTGACTTTGAAGATCCTCACCCTGCCAAAGACTTTCTCAGTGATAACACCCATGTCCTTTAACTCTTCGAGGTGGCGTGAGGCCGTCTTGTAATTGACTTCGGCCTCCTTAGCTATAGCCGTTATGTTGAGTTCCCCTTTGTCTAGCAAGACCTTCAATATCCTTATCCTAGCTCTAGAGCCTAGCAGGTTTTCTACACTCAACCCCCTTTCCTCCGACCTCTTCAGCCAAGAGCTTCGAAACCTCCTTCTCGAGCAAGTAAGCTGGTATCGCAGGTAGCCCTATTAGCGTAGTCCTTCCCCTCCCC
>JAAOZJ010000009.1 GCA_011605835.1 Thermoproteota archaeon | reverse complement strand
GCACGTAGGGGCCATCAATCGCTGGGTGAACGCATTAGATAAAATACTCGACCTCTATGCCTTTTCGCCGCCGCGAAAAGGCATAAACGCTACCGGAAAGTTAGGGGCTGAGAAATAAAGAAGAGATCGAGCTTAAGCCTTGGGCTTGTAGACCTTCCTGCAACCTTTAACCTCAACTACGACCTCGCCAGAGCTCTCTAGCTCCTTCAACACCTTGGCTATCTTGCCTTTGCCCACGCCTGCCAACTCGGCTATCTTGGCCGGAGAGAGGCCCTGAGGGTTCTGCTTTAGAACCTCTTTTACCTTCTCGATCTCAGACACTTGAGGCACCCACATGCACTTTCTACCCATAAGGCGTTTTAAAGCTTAATGATCAGAGGCCTCTTCCGAGTTAATTAAAGAGATTTAGAAAAAGTTGTTGAGGATTAGGGTCAAGGCTTCTGGGCTCGGCCCTATGGATTGGTGGAAATTGACGGCTATCGGTGTTGTTAGTACGCCCCGTACTTGAGGGCTGCATTTATGTAGGCTCTGACGTTGGCCACGGGCGTGTCTGCTGGTAGCTCGTTTACCCCTGGCGATAGGACGAAGCCTCCTTCAGGCTTTATCTTAACCATCAGGTTCTTTATGTACTCGTCGATCTGCTTGGGGGTCCCGCTAGCTATCAGCGATACCGGGACGCCCCCCATGACGGTCGTGTGACCCTTGAGCTTCTCCCACACGGCCACGAAGTCCCTGGGCCTCTCGAACCAGGCTATTCCCCACCCCTTGGGGAGCTCGAGTATCGTGTCGACGTGGGGCGAGTGATCACCCTCAAAGAATACGAAGCCCTTGTACCCCTTCGAGACGAGGACCTCGATTATCTTCTTGAGCTGCGGCCAGTAGAACTCGCCGTAAAGCTTGGGCGGCAACATCTCATTCAAGTGTAGTGGTATGAAGAAGAACGTGGCTGGCGGTGCTGGCGGTACTGCTGTAGCAACCTTTAGTATGTGCTCTACGAGAGCGTCGCAGGCGGCCTTGAAGTCACGCGGCGTCCTCCTCATGTCCAGCATCGCGCCGGTCGGGTACCTCAGGAAGTCGCCTATGACGTCGGCAGGCGTATAAGCGTTAGTGATCGGGAAAGCCGCGTTGCCCCTCTTGATAAGCTCTCCGAAGAGCTGGGCCTGGAACGCGCCTATTTTCTGCATGGTCATGCCGACTCTTATCCAAGCGGCATTCCAGCGTGAGGAGCCGGGTTCCCCCAATCCTGGGCAAGCCCTGGGCAAGATGGTGTCGTGGATGAACTCCACAGGATCCTCGATGAACTTCCCGTACTCCTCAGGCTTCATGAACTCCCCTCCTCTGAACTGCGGGTGCATGTCCTCCTTGATCTCCCTTCCAGGCCACTGGCTCCACTTGTCCTTCAGTATGTCGTGCACTGGTCCGCAGAGGAACCTTATAGTGTTAGAGAAGTCTGGGTAATCGGCAAAGGCTAGTGCGAAGACGAAGCCCTCGAGCAACATCGGGGCGAAAATTATCGACCAGTCACTCGGGAAGTCATGTACGAACTTCAATACCGCCCCTGGTATTTTCTCGAGGTTGTAAGACATGTCGTACCAAGTGATGCCAGTATAACGGCAGAGGAAGTCCCCACCGACTCCGGCCACCGGGACCCTGTCAGGAACCTTGAGTTGCGCGGCTCTAAGGAAGCGCTCGGTCTTCTCCTTGAGCTCTGCTTCCGGGTCCTTCTCGTGCCTCTCAATCCAAAGATCTATGGGCTCCTTGGTCACGACTATCCCCCACGCTTCTCCTCCATGAGCTTGATCATGATCCTTATGCCAGTAGCAGCATCGCTTGCCCAAGCGTCCGCGCCAGTATACTCCTTAACATACTCGTCTACTCTGCCTCCTCCAATGATTATTTTCACTTTGTCCCTGAGGCCAGCTGCCTTTATTGCGTCCACGGTCTTCTTCATGGAGTCGATGGCTAGCGTCAGAAGGCCTGACAACCCGACTATGTCCGGGTTATGTTGCTTTATTGCCTCGACAAACTTCTCTGGCGGCACGTCGACGCCCAAGTCGACGACCTCGAAGCCAGAAGCCTCGGCCATAGTTATGACTATGTTCTTGCCTATGTCGTGTATGTCGCCTTCGACCGTGCCTATAAGCAGTTTCCCCACGGCTTTCCTCTTCTTCCCCGCTTCTCTCAACTTGGGGGTGACTATCTCGCTGATGCCCTTTAGTATCTCCCCAGCCATGACCAAGTCGGCTACAAAGTACTCCCCTTTCTCGAATTTTTTCCCTATCTCGTCCGCAGCCGCTCGGACGCAGTCCAATATCTTAAGGGGGTCTTCGCCAGACTCCACAAGCTTCTTGGTCAACTCAAGTGCCTTGCCCTCGCTGAGGTCCAGTACAGCCCTTAAAAGCTCGTCCAGCATGGACACTCCAGACACCTACGTTATCTTTGCATGACATTTTTTATAAGTTTTTCTTTATGGCCGTGGAGGGTCTACCAGTAGCCTATTTGGGCTCGAGGTAGTTAAATGACTTAGTCAAGGAAAGTGCGGGCCTTTCCGCTCCTCGACTCAAGGCTTTTGGCTTATGTACTTCATCACCGTCGGATACCTACTTAGATCTCGATGTGGGATGAAAAGTGCATCCACAAACTCTCTATGGAAGTCCGGGTGCGCCGTCAGCTCCACGTAGCGTATCTTCTGTGAAAGCTCGTCGGCAATTCTCCTCATGCTCCTCGACAGGAGGCACATCTTCGCTCCAATTATCGCGGTATTACCGACAAAGCTTATCCTGTTCAATGGGACGTCGGGGATTAGTCCTATAAAGAGAGCGCTTTGGGGGTTCAAGTACTCCCCAAAGGCCCCGGCTATGTAGAGGTGATCTATTTCTTCTTCTCTTACCCCCTTTTCTTTCATCAAAATCGCTATCCCCGAGCGTATCGCAGCCTTTGCGAGCAGTATCTCCTGGACGTCTTTCTCGCTGATCGTTATGTCCCGCCCGATCGCGGACTCGTCCCTCCAAGCAATTACGAACTTCGACGCTCCGCCCTCTCGCAATAAGCGCCTCGCGCTCACGTCCCTTTTGAAGTGCCCTCGTTCGTCTATCAAACCGCATTTAAAGAGCTCGGCCACGGCGTCCACGATAGCTGAGCCACACATCCCTATCGGCTTGACGTCACCTATCGTCTCGTACTCGACTTCGTAGTCCTTGGGGTCTATCCTGACCTTCTCTATGGCTCCTGTCACGGCCTTCATGCCGTGCTCTATGTGCATTCCTTCAAAGGCTGGCCCCGCAGCGCAGGAGCACGAGATTATGTCTTCTTCGTTCCCCACGAAGACCTCGCTATTAGTCCCTATGTCTATGAGAAGGCACATGTCCTCTGCTTCGTACATTCCAGTTGCTAACACGTCGGCCACGGCGTCTGCTCCCACGAAGCCAGCGACTATCGGGAGGGCGAGGACGTTCGCAAGCTTGTTGACCTTGATGCCGAGTTCCTTCGCCTTCACGTTCACTGATCGCCTTACCACTGCGACGTAGGGTGCGACCGCTAGTTGCCTGGGAGGATAGCCCAAGAATATGTGGTGCATGGCAGTGTTGCCAGCAATCACGACCTCGAATACCCGATCCTGCTCTACGCCGGCTTCTCGACAGGCCTCCTTTATCAGGGCATTTACAGCCTCTATCACCAGCTCTTGAAGCCTCCTAAGGCCACCTTCCTTGAAGGCGGCGTAGTTTATCCTCGAGATTACGTCCTCTCCGTAGGCCATCTGAGGGTTCTCAACGGTCTTTATGGAGACCGTCTTACCGGATTCCAAGTCGACCAGATGGAGCACGAGCTTCGAAGTCCCTATGTCTATCGAGACCCCGTAGACCCCCCTTTCTCCGCCCTTCTTCTCCACGGCTATTACCTCTCTATCCATCCACAAGACTATGTCGACGTCCCAATCCGCTTTCCTCAAGATGATGGGCAACCTCTGCATGAGCTCATGCCCTACCTCCACTTCTTCGAAGCCCATCTTCTTTAGTGCGCTATGCAGCCTCTCGAAATCCGGCGTCGTGTCCTGCAGACTCGGCTTAGAGAGCGTCACGTGAACCCTCTTTATCGCCGGGTCGAGCTCGAAAGGTCTCAAGAGACCCTCTGCCAAAATCCTCGCACGGGCCTCTAGCCTGCTCTCGGGCGGGATCCAGACGGTCGTGCTACCTCTGACGATGCTTTGGCACGCGAGCCTGTAGCCAGCCCTTAACTTCTCGCTAGGTATTAAGCGGACCTCGGCGGTGGATGGTGAGCTTAAGTTCGACTGTTCCTCGACGACGACCAAGCACTTCCCGCACAAGCCTCGACCCCCGCACTCGGACCTTATCCCCACGCCAGCCCTGCGAGTCGAGTCGAGCAACGTCAGCCCGAGCTCCACCTCTACCCTCTTGCCTTGGGGCTCGAAGCGAATCACTGCCTTCCTCGAGTCCTTACTCGTCAAGGTCGTTCTTGAGTCTGCTCGACGCTGGCTTTTTAGCATTGCGCTAGCCGGTGCCTAGCTTAAGTCTTAGGGAAAGGTTTTAGCCCTCTCCACGTTCACCGATGCTTAGGGGGCAGGTTCATGTTCAGGTTCGAGAGAGAGCAAATGGTCTTTGAGATATCCGGGGTCAGGGTTGGAGGGCAACCCGGGGAGAACCCAACAGTCGTCATTGGGAGCATATTCTACAGGGGGGACAAGACCTCGGACGAGAGCGGCAAAGTGGACAAGGAAGCAGCCCAAGCGCTCATAGCCAAGTACGAGGAGGTCTGCGATAAGGTAGGGCTTCCTTGCATGCTCGACGTAGTCTGCACGAGGGCTGAGAACGCTAGGAAGCGCTTGGAGTTCGCCGCCGACGCAACGAAGATGCCGATACTGATAGACTACATAAACGACGAGGCTGCCGTGAGCGCCCTAGAGGCCGCGAGAGAGCTTGGAATAATCGATAGGGTCCTCCTAAACTCCTTCAACCCCGAAACTAAGGGCCACGTTTACCAGAAGGCCAGAGAGGTGGGACTGAGGGCCGGGGTGGCCTTGACCTATAGCTCGAGGGCCGTCATATCTTACAAGGAGAGGGTGAGGCTCTTGGAGTCGCTGATCCCGAAGATGAAAGAGGCCGGGGTGGAGAAAATATTGATCGACACGGTCGTAATGGACTTGGTGACGCTCGGATTGGCGTGTAGGGCGATATACGAGGTAAAGAGCCGCTATGGATATCCCTGTGGTTGCGGAGCACACAACGCTATCGCCATGTGGAGGTCCTTGAAGCAGAGGAAAGACAGAGTATTGATGGCAGCGTGCTCCGCCGTCGCGAACGCCCTTCCGGTAGCCGTGGGGGCAGATTTCGTCCTCTTCGGCCCCATAAGCGACGCAGAGTTCATGGTCCCAGCAATAGCTATAGTAAGCGCTTCCTACGGCCAAGTATTAATGGAGGATGGGAGGCGCCCGCCCCCGAGCCACCCTAGGTTCAAGATATCGCGCTTTTGAGTAAGCCTTGACATCCGTATGCTTCTAAATAGTCCGTTGTGCTCGTTCAGCTCGCCACCTCGCACAACTTTTATTCCCTCTCCCTTAGCTGTAATGTTATTGGGCTGACGTATATGAAGAATTTAAAGCCGGAGATTCACCGCGAGAGGCTCATCGTAGAGGGGTTCTACGGCGTGGAGATGAGCGAGGACTTCCTCAAGGGCTTTTTGATAGGGCTCAGCGAGGCCTTGGGCATGAAGGTCATAGCGGGGCCGTTCACCTTCTCCCCGGACAGGTTCTCCTTAATCCATCGAGGCTTGGGGGGCTTCATGGCTTGGGCCGAGTCCGGGGTGGCCTTCTACAGCTGGAGCGACCACAAGTTCTTCACTCTAGACGTCTACACGTGCAAGGCCCTAGACGTTCAAAGCGCGGTCGAGTACGTCAAGAGGGAGCTGAGGTGTAGCGATATCGTTTGGCAAAAAATAGAGTATGAGTGAAAGTGGGACGTGATCCGCGGAAAGCG
>JAAOZJ010000053.1 GCA_011605835.1 Thermoproteota archaeon | reverse complement strand
GAAGTTGGCCCAACGACCTTTCGGAAAGGCTAGGCACCCTCGGACGTGCTTCGTCTCAGATTATACTGGCCACGAGATCATGCTCACGCTATGCGACGAAGTTAGGAGGCTCGGCTTAAAGGTTATGGAGGAGGTCTTCGTCAGCAAATTGCTAACTAAGGGTAAGGCCGTGGCCGGAGCATTCGCCTTCGACATGAAGTCGGGGGACTTCGTGGTCTTCAAGAGCAAGGCAGTTATCTTGGCCACGGGGGGCGCTGGGCGAATGTACGAGGTGACGACTAATCCTGCCTCGGCCACCGGCGATGGGAAGGTATTGGCGCTCGAAGCTGGCGCTGAGCTCGAAGACATGGAGATGTTCCAGTTCCACCCAACGGCGATGGTCTGGCCGCCTTCCTGTAGAGGGATTCTCGTGACCGAGGGCGTTCGCGGCGAAGGCGGGATACTGCTGAACGTCAAGGGGGAGCGATTCATGACGCGCTACCACAAACTGCTCGAGCTGGCGCCTCGCGACGTCGTCGCTCGTTCCATATGGAGGGAGGTGCAGGAAGGGAGGGGGACTGAGCACGGTGGTGTGTACTTGTCAGTTACCCATTTACCTCCCGAGAGGATAAAGGAGAGGCTGAAGACCATGTACAAGCAGTTCTTGCTGGCGGGAGTGGACATAACTAAGCAACCGATGGAAGTTGCCCCTGCAGCCCACTACTACATGGGCGGCGTGAGGGCCGACGTAAATGGGAGGACCGCCGTCAAGGGACTCTTCGTGGCGGGGGAGGAGATGGGCGGGGTGCACGGCGCCAACAGGCTGGGAGGAAACTCCCTGTTAGCCACACAGGTCTTCGGAAAGCGCGCGGGCGAGAGCGCGGCCTTGTTCGCGAAAGAGGCCGTCAGGGAGCCGATCGACAAGTCTCAAGTGAAGCTTGAGCTCCAGAAGTTCAGCGAGTTGCTCAAGCCTCGTGGCAATAGGGTGACGGTTGCCCAGGCCCGCAATAGGCTCACCAAAGCCATGTGGGAGGGTGCTGGAATCGCGAGGACCGAGGACAGCTTGGCCAAGACGGAGAGCGAGATAGAGTACATCAAGTCCGAGATGCTTCCTAAGCTCGGGCCAGCGGACGCAAGCACCTTGCAGTACAACAAAGAGGTAGTTGAGATCTTGGAGACCTTTAACTTGGTGAGGGTTGCAGAGATGCTCGTCAAATCAGCTAGAATAAGGAAGGAAAGTCGAGGAGCCCACTGGAGGCTTGACTATCCAAAGAGGGACGACGCGAACTGGCTCAAGCACATCGTCTGGTACCTCGATGGTGGAGCGCTCAGACACAGGTTTGAGCCCGTGGTCATGACCATAATAAAGCAACCAACCACGTGAGGGGAGAAGGTTTGGATAGGAGGGTCAGGCTCAAGGTCTTTCGGTACAACCCCGTCGTGGACGACGAGCCCCACTACGACGTCTACGAGGTGCCCTACGTCGAAGGAGCGCGAGTCTTAGACCTCCTGAACTACGTCAAAGAACACTTCGACAGCACGCTGGCCTATCGCTGGGAGTGCAGGGCGGGTCAGTGTGGAAGTTGTGCGATGATGATAAATGGGAGGGCTGGACTAGCGTGTCAAACCTTGGTGCCTCCTGAAGTTCACGAGGTGGTAGTGGAGCCCCTTCCAGTGTTCCCGGTGATCAGGGATCTAGTGGTGGACGTTGAAAGAGGCGTCAGAAAGATACTGAAGGTGAGACCCTACATCCACAGAGGAGCCCCCTATAAGAGACCCGAAATAATGTACCCGTGGGAGATAGAGGACGTCAAGCCCTTGAGGGAGTGCATCGAGTGTTGGAGTTGCATAGCGATGTGCCCGGTGGTCAGGGCCGCGTGGGACGTCTACGGTGGGCCGATAGTCATGAATAGCATAGCAAAGGCGGCCCTAGACAGGAGGAACGTCTTCGATCACATATTGCTGGCATTTCTAGAGGGCCTCAACGCCTGCACGCAGTGCGCCATGTGCAAGGAGGTGTGCCCCAAGGAGATAGACATACCCGAGAAGGCCGTGGGCCGCATGCGCTACATAGCCTATAACAAGCGCAACTTGCTGAGGCCCGACCATAAGTTCGTAGTCGAGAGCATGAGGAGGAACTACAACCCGTTAGGAGAACCAGCTGATAGTAGAGGTAGTTGCCTTGGCGAGTGGAGCGGCCTCCCGTCATTGAACGTGCCCGTGGCCAGAGAGGACGCGGAGGTGCTGTACTTCCTAGGATGCATGGCGAGTTGGAGGGAGCAAACCGTCGCGAGGGCCACGGCCACCCTTCTTAAGCTTGCGGGAGTGAACTTCACAGTGCTGGGCCCCCACGAGCGTGACTGCGGCTCAGTCTTCTTCAGGTTAAATGACCTAGAGCAAGCCCACTCATTTGCGTTGTACATGAAGGAAATGCTCAAGAAGTTTAAGAACGTGCACACGATAGTGACGTCTTGTGCCGGGTGCTTCAGGACGTTCAAGCTCGACTATCCAACGAGACTTGGCATAGAGCTCAGAGCTGAGGTCTTGCATTCTTCGGAGTTCTTCGACAGATGCTTAAAAGGAGGAGCTCTGAGCGTGAAGAGAACGCTAAACCTCAAGGTAACGTACCACGATCCCTGCCACCTCGGAAGGCACGTGGGGGTCTTTGATCCACCACGAGAGGTGATCAAAGCCATAGGCTTAGATCTGTACGAAATGCTCAACGACAGGTACCGCGAGAGGTCTATGTGTTGCGGAGCTGGAGGGGGCGTAAGGTCCGGCTTTCGCGAGGTCGCGAGGGAAGTTGCCGCCTACAGGATACGCGTAGACGTGCCCAAAGAGGTGTCCGTGGCTGTGCACACATGTCCGTTCTGCTACTTCAACTTCGAAGACGCTGTTAAGATGAAGGGCTACAAACTGTTGAACGTGGACCTCACGGAGCTTCTCGCTGTGGCAACGATGGGTCCTGATGCAACCAAAGTCATTGGAAAGGAAAGATATGAAACGATATCAAAGATATCAAGGACTTGAAGAATTGCACATTCCTCTTCGTTTTTCTCATACACTTTAAATCCCCGCACTCGGAGAACTGCGCTGGGAAAAGAATTAAAAAATCTATGAATTGATATAATAGGAGGATTCCACACGCAGAGAGGGGACCTTTTTGTCTATAAAGCCCGTAACTGTTGAGGAGCTACTGAAGAAAGCTGAGCGGCCAGCTAAACTCGCCCCGGCTTACCATAAGTTTTACGCAGGAAAACTTCAAGTGATGCCCAAATGCGTCGTTAGGACTCTTAGGGACTTCGACATCTGGTATACCCCCGGTGTTGCCGAGCCCTGTAAGATAATCAAGGGAAATCCCGATGCAAGCTTCGAGTACACGAATAGGTGGAATTACGTAGCGGTTGTCAGCGATGGAAGCAGGGTCTTGGGCCTCGGAAACATAGGTCCAGAGGCTGGCCTGCCGGTTATGGAGGGCAAGGCCATACTGTTCAAGTACCTGGGCGGGGTCGATGCCTTTCCCCTAGTCATAAGACCCAAAGACCCCGACGAGTTCATAAGGTTCCTGGAGCTGATAGAGCCCAGCTTCGGCGGGGTAAACCTAGAGGACATAGAGAAGCCAAAGTGCTTTTACATATTGGAGGAGGCTAGGAAGCGCCTCCAGATACCAGTATGGCACGACGACCAACAAGGAACTGCCACCGTCGTGCTGGCTGGCCTCATAAACGCCCTCAAAGTAGTGGGCAAGAAGATCAGCGAGGTTGAGATAGCTCTGATAGGCGCTGGAGCGGCCAACATAAAGATAGCCGACGTGCTTGAGCTCGCAGGTGCCAAGCCCGGCAACATAACCATGGTCGACAGTAAGGGCATACTCTCACCAGAGAGGAAGGACATAATCGAAAAAGAGAACGACCCGTGGAAGTGGAAGTGGGCCTTAAAGAGCAACGCCCAAGGCAAGAGGGGTGGAATTGCTGAAGCCCTCGAGGGAGCTGACGTCTGCATAGCGATGTCTAGGCCTGGACCGGGCGTGATAAAGAAGGAGTGGGTGGCGAAGATGGCCAGCGATGCTATAGTATTCGCCTGCGCTAACCCGATACCGGAGATATGGCCTTGGGAGGCAAAAGAGGCTGGAGCCAAGATAGTTGGTACTGGCAGGTCCGACTTCCCCAACCAGATAAACAACAGCCTAGGCTTCCCGGGCATTTTCAGAGGAGTCCTCGACGTCAAGGCCAAGACCATAACCGACGAGATGTGCGTAGCAGCCGCGAAGGCCATAGCGGAGCTCGCGGAGGAGAAGGGGCTTCGCGAGGACTACATAGTGCCGACCATGGAGGAGTGGGAAGTGTACCCACGAGAGGCTGTTGCATGCGCCTTGGAGGCCATAAGGCAGGGAGTCGCTAGAGTGAAGCCGAGCAGAGAAGAGCTATGGGAGAGGGCCG
>JAAOZJ010000021.1 GCA_011605835.1 Thermoproteota archaeon | reverse complement strand
GCTAGTGGTCTCTGGATCCCAAGTCGGGCTATTGCATAGGTTCCTGAGGGTCGACGACCCGGAGGCCCCGCTCTACGGCAGGCCGTACATCGAGGTCAGAGTAAGCAGGCTGAGCGAGGAGAGGTCGAGGAAGTTCTTGATTGAGGGGTTCAGGCAATACGAGGTCAAGGTCCACGACGAGGAAATCGAGGAAGCCATAAAGTGGTTCGACGGGGTAATAGGATGGCTGACGTACTTCGGCCACTCTAAGGTCGTCGGTGGAGAGGACCTCCAGTCTATAGTCGTCAAGGCATCGAGGCTCGCTTTGAGCGAGCTCGAGCACGCCCTGAAGATATATGGCACGGCAGAAAGAAGGTATAGAGAAGTCCTGAGAGCCATAGCGTTCGCACAGCCAGCCAGGTGGGCTCAGATAAAGAGGTGGGTCGAGGCTAGGACGGGCGAAGTACCGAATAATACGTTGACTTCGATGATCAAGAACCTCGTGGACTCAGGGTTCGTGGAGAAGACGCTAGAGGGGTACGTGATAAGTGACCCCATGCTGAAGAACGGTATAATCAAGTTTTGGCGAGTGTAAAACGCTAAACACGGAGATTAAACGCCGATGTCGATGATTCTAGAAGAAATTCTAGAAGAAGTAAAGAAGAGAAGTAGGAAGTAGAGATAGCGAGGCTGAAGCTTCTACTTCATAGCCGCACGCTCTTGTAGGCTAATTAAATTTTTGCAAAGTCTTTATAGAAAGCCGAGGAGTATGAGTACGGCGACGCTCAACGGTAGGCTTATCGCTCATCGAATCGCCACATGGAATCCCTATCATCGCGTCCATAATTCGCCTACCATCTAGCTCTTAAAGTTTAAGCTTTAGAGGGCGCTCGGCTAGGGAAAGCTCGCTCACCATTCACCCGTGGGTCTTGCGCTCACAGCGCCCAAACCCCCTTTAGCCTCTGGCTTAAAGTTTCTTCTGGCTACCGTCCGAAGGACTATAACTCAAGAGGTAACGCCGTTAATGAGTGGCTTGAGAGTCCCCTCTTGACTAGGTTCACGATCGCGCTCGCGTCGAGGTACACTTACGCCCCTCTCCCTATCCTCACGAATTAAGGAGGCCACCTCCTCATCGCTTATGTGAGAGGGCCCCTCGCCAAAGGCCTTGGCCTTCTCCTCGAGCTCGCTCAGCACGCGCCTCCTCACCTCTTCTTCGAGGGCCTTCCTTATGATCAGTCCCGGCTTGATGTCGTACTTTTTCAGGAGCTCTTTTAATCGCTTGGGGATCTTAGCCGAAACGGTCGCATAGCCCATGAACAAAGCACCATGCGGGCAGTTATTACTGGGTAGATATATAGTTTACATTCTTCCTCCCTACGTCCTAAGGGTCCTTTAACGATGCACAAAGAGGTCTTTGCGACGTACTTCGCGAATGTGGTAAAGGGTCATCGCACGATCGCAACGTTTAAAATGAGTTCTCGACCGACCAACTGCTACATGAGAAATGAGAAGTCCCCTCAATGCGCTAAATGTCCATTAAAGCCCTGTCGTAGCGATCCAGAGGCGAAGAAGCCCGCCTTCTGCCCCATGCTCGTTTACCCCGAAATCATCAGAGAGTCCATGAAGGAGTACGAGAACGAGTTCGTCAAGAGGATCCACCGATCCGCAACGCTCGTGGAGAAGGAAGGCTACGGCGTCTGGCCCAGGATCAGAGAGGTCGTCGAGCTTTGCAAGAGGCTTAGCATCAAGAAGGTGGGGCTCGCCTTCTGCGTTGGGCTGAGTGAGGAGGCCAGCAAAGTCGATGAGGTGCTTGAGGCGTGGGGGCTCGACGTCTACTCCATAGCGTGCAAGTGCGGGTCCATAGACAAGACTTGGCTCGGGCTTGAAGAGAGGGACAAGCTGAGGCCGGGGTCCCACGAGCCCATGTGCAACCCAATACTCCAAGCTATGTTGCTGAACCACGTGGGCACGGAGCTGAACGTTGTCGTGGGGCTGTGCGTCGGTCACGACGCCATATTCATGAGGTACTCGAAGGCCCCCGTAGTCTACTTAATTGCCAAAGACAGGGCGACAGGCCACAACCCGGCTGCTCCGCTGTACTCCTTGCACTACTTCTCGAAGCGCGTCTTACCGTGACGGATCCTCGGGCCAAGGCCCCGAAAGTTCCAGGGCAAATGTAGCGACCTAACCTTCACTTTTTACAAACCAGTTGCGTGAAGGACGTTCAATGAGCTCGTTCACGAGGCCTAGGCCCTCTTGAACGCTATGTCCACCCCCTTGGACCTCAAGTAGACGTCGTATTCATCTTTGAACTCGGCCAAGTCCTCCAGCGGCCGGACCCCGCTTCGCACCTCGCCCTCGTACACGAGCTTGGCGGTGTAGGCGTGCACGAGCGCCGTGAACGTCGGTATCGCCGGGCTCTCGAGGGTCCCTCTCAGCGTCGCCAGCTCCGATATCTCACCGCGAGGGCCGCTCACTCTAACGTAGAGCACCGCCAAGCACTCCACGTCCTTGGGCGTGCGAGCCTCTAACAGCTTGGCCAGTAGCTCGGCGGGCCGCACCTCGACGTCGCCCACCCTCACCGCCTCCCTGCTCATTAGGCCGAGGTCCCTCAGCAACTTCATCTTGCTAAGGTGGCCCGGGCGCCTTATCGTGACCTCCCTCATCCGCTTGGCCCTGACGTTCCTGATGAGCGTCCTGAGTCCGTCGCTCGCGAAACCCTCGAACCTCCCCAAGCCGCTCAATTCCACCTCAATCACGGATTCTAGGGGGTCTACGACCTTCACTTGATAGTCCTCCACAACTCTAGCGGGCCGCGTGTACTCCTCTATCAAGTCCGAGGGGTTCCACGTGACCGCGTGGTCGAGAGGTGGTGCAGGGCCCAAGGGCACTTCACCGACGAATACGTCGACGCTGTCGAGGGCGCCGAGCTCCTTGACGGCGTGCCCCACCACCAAGTTGCTGTACCCTGGTGCGAAGCCGGCGTCTGGGACGAATACGGAGCCGTACTTCGCTGCATACCTTTCAAGGAGGTAGGGGTCCTCTGTGAAGAAGGAGACGTCGACCACGCTGACCCCTCTCTTGACGAGGTCGCTTATCACGTCGAATGCCACGCTCGAGGGCAGGGCCGTAACTGCCAAGCTTGCCTTCTTGGCTAGGTTGCTTAGCACCTCGGGTCTGTATTCATGGAACTCGACGTCTCCTAGGCCATCGACCAAGAGCCTTAGGTTGGGGTCCTTGTCGACTGCGTAAATTCGCGCGCCCCTGACCAACTCCTTGAAAAACTTTAAAGACCTGAGCCCCACCCTACCCAAGCCTATGAAGAGCGCGTCACTCATTCAAGTCCCTCACGTGCACTTCTTCGCTTTCATAACAATAAAAGCAGAAAAAAGCAGTAAAAAGGTAAAGCATTAACCAATTGGCTTCTCAGCAGCTCGCAAAGGCTGTGCTTCGCATCATCGAGCGGCCTGCGGTAAAGTTTATGCAATCAGCCGAGTTGTTATTGGTGTGCCGAAGAGATTTGGAAAGTTCAGGCCAAAATACCTCGAGGCATTGATTACTGGGAAGAGACTTAGAAAGTTCAGCAGGAGAGCGGATCATGGGAGTAAGGGTGAGGGTTAAGCTGAAGAGCGGGAACAAGGAGGTCTCCAGCTCGGCATTGGTCAACACCGGGTATGAGGGCTTCAAGCCGGAGATCCACGTGCCGCTGGCCCTAGCTAAGAAGCTCGGGTTCTCCCTCGAGGACGTGAAAAGCGAGAAGTACGCTGTCGTGGGCGGAGAGGTAACGGCTTTCAGGCTCGGGCAGGTGATAGTGGCTCTCGAACTCCACTTGGTAGAAGACCTTCCTCAGCCCGGCGATCTCACCGCTTAGGGGTTGCTTGAACTTGGCCAGCTCGGGGTAGAACATCTTGAGGAGGGGCTTGGCCACTAGCTCCGCGACCCTGCCCGCCGCCCTCTCATAGCACCCTTGACGAACTCCGCCTCCCCTCGCATTATCGGAGCGTAGAGCTTCTCGATGAAGTGCGGCGTGAGGTTGGCTATGTCGATGTCCACGAAGACGACCACGTCCCCCGATGACAGGTACGCTCCGTCCCTCATCGCGACGCCCTTGCCGGGGTAGACTAGGTTGCTCTGGACTATCACCTTGGCGCCCTCCTTCAGGGCCACGTCTACCGTGTTGTCGGAGCTACCGCCGTCAACGACTATGACCTCCTTGACGTGCTTAGCCTTGAACGCCGTACGCACGGCCCTCCTGACGTACTTCTCCCTGTTCCTAGAGGGGAATACGACGCTGACGTCCATAGGCGCTAAGACCTAGTGAGAACTTGCTGTCCATCTTTAATAAACCTAACCTTGAGGCTGACAGGTTAAGGTCGTAGGGCTCGGCTGAGCGCTTACGCCGAGAGATGACTGTGCCTAGCGCCTAGGCCACCTCGCGCTGTGACGCAGGTGCTCTCTTACTAAAAGCCCCACCCAGATGATCGAGAGGGCAAGGGTCAAGGAGAAGACGAGGACGTTTACCCCCCTCAAAATTTGGACCAAGCTTAGGAGTACATTGAAGATTGCCAGAGCGTAGACGGTCTTCGAGGCGCTGAAGTGGGACGTGGGGATCGACTCATCGGCCTTCACGAAGAGCCCTCGGAGGAGGCCGAAGAAAGAGAAGGTGAGCATCGGGATCGCGACCACGGACTTTAGGGTTCTAGGCCTCGTGGCTATCAGCCCGAGGACCAGCCCAACGGCCTGCTCGTAGACTCCCAAGGGGAACGCTATCAGCCCGAGCAATATCACGGCCGAGGTCACGCGCCGGGTCAAGTCGGCAAATATCTCGAGCCTCTTCAGCAACGGGATTCTGCACCTCAACAGCCTCGGGATCAAGGCCATGTACCGCACCTCGAGCCCGGACCACTTGACCTCCCTCTCCAAGAACTTTTTGAACGCGGGCGAGTCTTCGTAGCTGATC
>JAAOZJ010000097.1 GCA_011605835.1 Thermoproteota archaeon | reverse complement strand
TCTATATGAACTAGCTGCTGGAAGAATGGAGTGGCTCTACCGAAAGCCCTCGGTATGTACTTCCTGATGACTGGCCCCTTATGCGCAGCGGCATGCACTATGACTAACCTCTCGACGTCAAGGCCTTTGTTCTCGGCATTGGCCTCTACGTTCTTTAAGATCTTTAACACTTCTCTTACGACCCTTATCGGGTAACCGCCGCTGGGGTGCTTGTTTATGCTACCGTGGTGCGCGCGCTTTCTGTTAAAGGTGGTAAAAGGTACCATTATCTCCCTCTTCAAAACCCCCTCTAATAGCTCCTTAGCTTCGCTGAGCTTCCTACCCTTTATGAATCTACAAACCTCTACCGCCTTTTTCCAGCTTATTCTTAAGTCCCTTCCGCTGGCAATGGCCATTTTCTCGGGCTCGTAATTTTGAAGCGAGTAACCGAACTCCGGCATAGAAGTACCTTCCTTAGTACTGTTAGCGGTGGGAAAGTAAGGGCTCTCGCCTATTAGGTTTCCGCTTTAATAAGGTAACTCTTATAACTAGGGCAGCCAAAAAAGGAGCGAGTGGTCGCATGTCGAGCAAGTTCACGTACAGGGGCTACAGCTTAGAGCAGTTGCTGGAAATGCCAATGGACGAGTTCATAAGGTTGCTCACAGCGAGGCAGAGGAGGTCGCTTTTAAGAGGTCTAAACGAGGAGAAGAGGAAGCTACTCGAGAAGATAAGAGAGCTCAAGAGCGGCAAGAGATCAATAGTCAGGACGCACATCAGGGACATGATAATATTGCCCGAAATGGTCGGCGCGACCGTCCACGTTTACAACGGTAAAGAATTCATCCCCGTCACGATAACGGAAGAGATGATAGGTCATTACCTAGGAGAGTTCGCCCCGACGTGCAAGAAGGTGGAACATGGCGAGCCCGGACTAAGAGCAACACGAAGCTCGATGTACGTCCCCCTGAAGTAAAGCATCGTAGTGAGGAAATGGAAACGTAGCCCTAGGCAAAAAGGGCTCGAGTCCATCCATGAACGGTTTGGCCTTTTCACTCTCTCCTACCGGTCCTCTTGCTGGATATGTGCCCAACTTTTGCTCCTGGAGGCGTCCCATGGCTTACGGGCGGGCCACCCTTTGGATGAGCACCTCCGCCATGGGGATGCGCATAAGCACCCATTGCCTTGCCGCGGACCTCAGGGTACTTCCATGCCTTCACCTTTGACAGGTGATACTTAGCGCCAGCCTTCACGAAGGGCTTCTCTGTCCTCCCTCCACCAGCAACGACGCCTATGGTTGCCCTCGCCAAGCCGCTGAGGAGCTTTGTCTTTCCCGAGGGTAAGCTAATGTACACGCCCTCAGTTGAATGGCTTAATACTATGGCGTAGCACCCCGAGCCCCTGACTAGGCGTCCACCATCGCCATACGAAAGCTCCACGTTGAAGACTTTGGTCCCATCGGGTATGCTTCTGAGGGGCAATATGTTGCCCGGAGCTATCTCGGCCCTATCTCCTATCTGTATCTTCTGCCCCACCTTGATCCCCTCAGCGGCGACGTTGAAGAACCTCGTTCCGTCTGGCAACCTGATCAATGCCAGCGGCGCCCCTCTGCCCGGGTCATGGATCATCGCCTCCACCTTCCCCTCGATAACGTCTTCGCACTCCCTCTTACATAGATTAGGATACTTGGCAGGACCTTTGTGCAACCACCTTGGAGACCTGAAGACGGAGCCCCCGCGACCTTTGCGTTGAGCTAATATGCGCTTGCCCATAACGATCACCCTACAAGATGCCCAGCTTAACTGCCACGTCAGAGGCCTTGTGCTCGGGCCTTAATTTCACAAAGGCCTTCTTCTCCCCTCTTGGGGTTATGAGGGTATTGACCTTCTCGACCTTGACCTCGAAGAGCTTTTCGACAGCCTCCTTTATGCGAGGCTTGTTAGCCCTCAAGTCAACGATGAAGGTCAGGGTGTTGCTCTTTTCGATCAACGATAGGGCCTTCTCCGAGACCACGGGCCTCAGAACGACATTGTAATATTCCAAAACCTTTTCACCGACTTTTTCGTTGCTCACCCTTCACACCCCATTCCTCATCTCAGCCAGCGCTTTTATCGCGCCCTCGCTCCACACGGTCAAGCGTCCCGGAACTCCTCCCGGGGCTAAGTGCAAGACCGAGAGATTTTTGACATAAGCAACGGTGACCCCCGGGAGGTTCCTAAAGGCCTTCACGGCTTTGCACTTTCCGGAGAAGACCACGAGCAAACTTTTGCCTTCCTTATACCTCCTTCCCCTCATCTTCCCCTTGCCCGCCCTTATCTTGACTCTTTTGCTCACCCTCTCTACATCACTCCATAACCCTATCTTCGCTAAGAACTCCCTAGCCTGCTTTGTCGTCTCGATCTCCTCGATCTCAGCCCTCACCACTATTGGCAAGGAGATTCCAGGTGGAAGCACGTGGCCCCTCTTTTCCACTAGCTCCCTGACGGCAGTCGCGGCTATCGCGGATTTGATGGCGAGTCGCCTCTCCTTCTTATTTATCCTCTCGCGTATCCTCCTCTCGACGGTTGGTGCGTGGGCTCTCCTTCCCCCGACGGCCATTGTCACAAAAGCGGCGCTTGCCGCCCGTGGATGCCTCTCTCCCTTGACTCTAGGTACCCTAGCGATGCCATAGCCCACTCCCCAGCTTTCAGCCGTAGTTCTCTTACCAGCCATGGGGTTCCTGCCCTGAGGCTGTATTCTGGCCGTGAGCGCCGCTAAGTAGGCTCGCTTTATGACGTCCTCTCTGACCTCGTAGCTGAAGACCTCTGGTAACTCTACTTTCCCCGTCTCCCTCCCTTCGAGGTCGTAGACCGTGACCATCCTGACAGGTCCTTGCACCACTAACCACCCTGTTTAGAGTCTACATCGATGTTCATTATCTTGGGGGGAGTGGTGGGTGCGCTCTTGGGAGGCCTCATGGGGAACCTTAGCCTCACGAGCCTGCCCCTAGGTCCTGGCACCGAGCCCAGCAACACTATGTAGGGCCCCCTGACGATGCCGTAACCGACAAAACCCCCCTTGACCGTTACGCTCAACCCATCTTCTCCAATCTTTATTATGCGCTTGTTGTACTCGGTCCGCTGGTGGAACCCCAGTTGCCCAGGCCTTGGTATGCTATACATCATGTCAGGCTTTTGAGGGCTCGCTGTACCGGTCCTTCGATGGCCTTTGCGGTGCTTGTGCCATCGAGGCATTATCTTCACCCCGTACCTCTTCACCACCCCTTGAAAGCCCTTACCCTTGGTCACGCTGATGACGTCGACGTACTGCCCTTCTTTGAACACGTCTGATGCCCTTACTTCCTTTCCAAGTATCGAAAGCGCGTAGTTCCAAGCCTCTTCGACGCTCTTAGCCGCGACCTTTATCTCCATGATCTCGGGGGTCTTTTTCCTCAACCCCGACAGTCTCGGCTGAGTGCATGCGAGCACCCTAACCTCTGTGACCTCGTTTAACAACTGTCGGGCCTTAACTATCTTCTCTTCTTTATTGTAGTTCTTGGGGAGTGACGTCTTCCTTTCTAGATCTTTTGGGAGGTTATCGGCTAGGACCTCGAAGATGCTCTTAAGCCCATAGAGGGTTGAAGAGTAGAGCCTAATCCCGTACACAAAGAGGGGCGGGGCATCAAGTATGGTGACCGCCTTCACGACCTCTTTGCCGTAAAACGGACTCGTCGGTCTGTCTTCGATTACGACGGCGTGGGTCATGCCCGCTTTGTACGCGGCGAAGCCCATCAACTGCGGCTTCTCGACGATGACTTGAGGCCAATTCCTTATTCTAGCGACGATCCTTCTAGCTCTCACCCGCGGATAGAAGCCTAGAGATCCACGACGAGGCTGGTGAACGCTTCTCCCCACTCCTAATCCCTCGGAGTTTTCAGCTCAACGGTGTTGGGGAGTAAAATCCCTCAGCCCCCTATTTAATCTTTATTACCTTGAGACGGACCCACCCCTTCGACCTCGCAGCGAAGTAGGTTAATTATCGCAAGGGTAGAATACAGCGCTTCTTCGACCCTCACCGTCTTAGTTCCTTGGCTAGGCACGAAGTTCAAGGTCATATGGACCTCGTCGTCCAGATCAAATCCCTCCCTCCTTGCTATATCGTAAAGCCCTCTAAAGGGCGAGCCGAATATCAAGAGCAACTTATTATACTTTCTCATCAACTCCAACAGATTTTGCAACTCCCTGTGCACTTCCCTGCCATACCTGGAAGTTGCTATGACCAGTGCATCCCTCTTAAACGAAGATATCAGCCCCTTGAGGTTTAAATCCGTCACGTCGACCACGAATCCGAAGTAGTGGGGTACCTCATCCCTCTTAACTTCTCTCACTTCGATGATTTCGTCGCCCCTCTTAACGATCCTCAAGATCACCCTATCACCCCTCTTCAGCTTTCTTGAGCTCTGAAAGGCCAAGGATGCCCCAATCCCTACGTCGGCCAAATACATCTCCCCCGCCTTGTCTACAACGAGTCCCTCTCGGTAGCAGACCTCGGGCAAGTCCTTTACGCTCTTTTCTATTGGATGGTTGGGGGTGTTTAGAGGCGGCAATAGGCCTACGTACCTCAAGTTGGGGTCAAGAGGGAAGACCTTTTTCCTGAGGTATTGCGGGCAAGCTAGGTAGTTAAAGAGTTTCCCTAGAAGGGCCCTCTCGTCAATTTTCTCGGTCTCGTCGCGATATATGACTAATTGCTCGACCTTATATATGGCTAAGGCCCTGGCCATGAATCCGACCTTGATGGTCTTCTCAAGTAGAGAGTTCGCCTCGGCTAGCGCCGTTGACGGCAGAGCAACCGCGACCTTCAATCGATAGCGCCCTCTCGCCTCTCGAAAGAATTTATAGCTCCCCCTCACAAGTTTAACTGGCCGATGAAGAACTTGCCGAGTGTTGAAACCGGGAATGAAAGGCCATTCATGATCTGAGGCCCTGAGCCGGTGATTAATGTTGTGGCGTTTCGTTTCTCGCAAGGCATCAATAAACACGCAGTTCTTGGGATCTTTAATCAGAGTTTACGGTAGGACTGTGGTGGGTAGCGATACAATAGTCGACGACATGGTGGTGTTGGGCTATCCCACTCGCAAGAGCTTGGCCAAGGTCTTGGAGACGAGGACACAAGCTCAAGACCTCGACTACGCCTTCGACGAGGTAAGCGAGGGCTGCATCGTTGGAGAGGGTTGCATAATACGTAGCGGCTCCATAATCTATGAGCGGGTCAAGATAGGTAATGGAGTTCAGCTCGGGCACAACGTGCTCGTTCGCGAAGAAACGAAGATAGGCGATGGCTCTAGTATCGGCTCTTACGCCATAATAGAGGGCGAGACTTGCATAGGCTCTCGAGTAAACGTCCAATCCAACGTCTTCATACCTAGGCGTACCGTAATAGAGGACGACGTCTTCTTAGGCCCTGGAGTGGTCATAACGAACGACAAGTACCCTCCAAGCGGCAAGATCGTCACGACGAGGATATGTAGAGGGGCCATCATTGCCGCTAACGCCATAATCATCGCAGGGGTAAAGGTAGGGCCAAACTCGTTTGTCGCGGCTGGTAGCGTGGTGACCAAGGACGTCCCCGAGGGCGTCGCCGTAAAGGGGAGCCCTGCCAAGCCTTTCAGCGAAATAGACGACTTCTTGAGAAAGAGGGAGAAATACCTCAAGTCGACATGAAGAGGCCAAGCGCGTCAGATGTCTAAGACGAACCTAACGACGTACTCGTCGCCCTCCCTCTTTATCTCCATTAAGTGGTACGTTGCGGCCTTTATGGCGGTTTTCGACTCGTGACGTTTGTCATCATATCTTTCTCCGGTTATTACCGCTTTGAGTCTGAAACCATTGTCGCCTCCAACCAATTCCTCGACCTTTACCTCGGAGCCCAAGAATCCCTTCGAGTCAAAGAGGTATATCAGCTCCTCGAGCCAATTGTACAACAGAGAGTGCAAGTCGAACCCTTCGACCGTGACCTCCACCTTCTCTACCTTTTCGACGCGGCTTACGTCGGTCATGACCTCGTAAACCGCCACCCCGCTGAGGGCGAAGACTTCTTCCAAGCTCTTGGCTCTGACCTCAACGTAGACATCAGATGGATGGTCCAAGAACTTTATGCTCATGTCAATCCCCTTTCTCGGGTAGCGCTTATTGTGGCGCCGGGAGCGGGATTCGAACCCGCGCGCCCCGGTGGGGCACCAGCTCTCAAGGCTGGCGCCTTGGTCCGCTCGGCCATCCCGGCTCAGATTACTCGGCTCTTCGCCAAACTAAAAAACTTTTATTTTCACCCTCCGCTCCTCCGCATGTATATCTTGACCCTCAGTCCATCTATATCCCACTCCTTTGCGTACCAGCTCTCTCCAACAACGTCCACCTTGTTACCCATTCTCAACTCCCTCGCTCTGACCTCGCCTTTCAAGTACTCCACGTTCTTCGCGCTCAATACGCTCAGCGCGCGCCCTTCTGCTTCTACTGCTACGTCTATGTAATCTTCGATGCGCAGATTGAGCTCCTTGCGCATGTACTGTATTCTACGGACGAGCTCCCTAGTCAAGGCCTCGGCCTCAAGCTCCCTGTCTCGCGCCGTGTTCAGACATATCAGCATGCGCCTGCCCAAGGCGAAAGACCACTTCTCATAACCATCAATTCCGACCACTTCCACGTCCTCGTTGCTCAGCGGTACTTCCTCGCCATCCACGCTAACGCTCACTCTGCCGTGAGTGCAGAGCTCTCTCAGGAGCTCCTTGGCGTCAGAACTATCCAACAACTCGACGAGCTTTATTGTCTTAGGTCCTAGAGCCTTCTTGACCCTATCGTCTTGGACTCTCACCTTCAACTTCACGTCACCAGGTATGGTAGTCGCAATGATGACGTTCCGAGCGTTGGCCTGCTCGCGCAGCGCTTTGTGAAACGTGTTCAGCTTTGCGGCTAGCCCCTCGTCGAATACCGTGACGACGACGTCGGAGACGGGCCACCTGCCCTTGAGCTTGGCCTTCTGCCTCGCGCTGGCTACCAGCGTTAGCGCCTCCATGAGCAGCGATGCCCCCTCTTCGAGCTCCCTCTTGAAGAACTCGGTCTCAGCTGAGGGCCAATCGAGCATGAACAGGCTCTCTTCCTTCAAGCCTCCGAACCTCTTCAAGAACTCTTGGTACAACCATTCAGCTAGGTGCGGGGTAAAGGGAGCCATGAGCCTAAGGGCCTTGTCAAGCACGTAGTACAGCACGCTGTAGGTCATGAGCTTTTCGACGTTTTCCTCCTCCAACCAAACCCTCCTTCTAATGAACCTTATGTAACCGTGACTTAAGTCCTCGACAAAGAAGTTGACTATGGCCTTCGCTGCTTCGTGCATGTTATACGCCTCGATGTTTGAGGTTACTGCCTCGATCGTTGTCTGAACTCTCGAGAGAATCCATTGGTCCTCCGGAGAAAGCTTATCAATAAACATTTCTATTGGATATTTTCTGTAGTCGAATTTATCTAGCTCCATGTATGTGCTAGCGAATTTGAATACGTTGAAGATTACATTTAACATGCGTTTTGTAGATTTCAACTCATCAACGTCGAAGTTCAAAGACTCCCAAGGGGCTGCCTTCATAACCAAGTACAGGCGCAGAGGATCGGCCCCTTCAGACTCTATGACGTCGCGGGCCCAAACGACGTTTCCCTTGCTTTTCGACATCTTCTGGCCCAGTTTGTCGAGTACGTGCCCTTGGCATAACACGCACTTGTAAGGGGCTTTGCCGAACAACATCACGCTCGTGAAGATTAGCGAGAAGAACCATCCTCTAGTCTGATCGACCGCCTCAGTTATGAAGTCGTAGGGGAACAGAGTTTCGAAGAGCGACTTATCTTTCAGGTAGTCGACGCTCGCGGCATGCGCCACTCCGGAGTCCAACCAACAATCGAGCACGTGAGGCTCCCTTGTCATCTCGCCTCCGCAATTCGGGCATCGGAGCCGGACGGCGTCGATCCACGGCCTGTGAAGCTCTACGTCTTTGAGAGGGGTCAGGGCTAGGCTCTTGAGCTCTTCAATCGAGCCCACGCAGACCCTGTGCCCACACTTCACGCAAGTCCAGATGTTAAGGGGTGAGCCCCACACCCTGAGGCGCGAAATGCACCAATCCCTAGCGTTGACGATCCAGTTGTGGAACCTAGCCTCGCCAGCCCACGGCGGGACCCACTTAACTTTCTTGTTCTCTTCCAAGATCAAGCCCTTTATGGGCTCTATGCGTAAGAACCACTGCCTATCGGCTCTGTAGATTAAGGGAGTGTCGCATCTCCAGCAATGAGGGTACTCGTGAAGAATCGCTCCCTCGTAGGCCAAGAGCCCCTTCTTCCTCAAGTCTTCGATGATGATCCTATTGGCCTCTCTTACGTACATGCCCCTGTATTTGCCAGCCTTGTCCGAATAGGATCCGTTGACCTCTACTGGGCAGAACACAGGTAGCGAGTACCTCTTGCCTATTTCGAAGTCCTCGGGCCCATGGGCTGGGGCTATGTGCACGCACCCGCTACCCTCCTCCATGCTAACCCTCTGATCGCACGTTATTATGTGAGAGCCATCGTGGCTTTTGTGCTCGGGCACCTCGTCTAGGAGTGGGTGTAAGTATTTGGCACCTTCGAGCTCCGATCCGAGGAACTTGCCGAGAACCTTGTACCCCTTTACCCCCACCTCGGCCATGACCTTCTCCAAGAGCTTCTCGGCTAGGATCCACCTCTCGCCTCTCACCTCGACCTCGACGTAGTACTCGTCCGGGTGCAAGCACACGGCCTCGTTGGCTGGCAAGGTCCAAGGGGTCGTGGTCCAAATGACCACGTACGTGGACTCCCTATTGAGCAACGGGATCTTCACGTAGATCGAGGGATCCTCTATGCTAGCATAGCCAAGAGCGACCTCTTGGTCCGAGAGAGGGGTCTCGCAACGAGGGCAGAACGCTATCACCTTAAGATCTTCGACCAACAGCCCCCTCTCGTACGCTTGCTTGAGAGCCCACCATACAAACTCTATGTACTCTTTACGCCTCGTCTGATACGCGCTGTCGTAGTCGAGCCACAGGCCCAGCAGTTCTGAGGCCTTCCTCCAATGGTCTAGGTAATAGTCCACGAGCCTATTGCACTCCTTCACGAACTTCTCGTAGCCCACGGCCTCTATGTCCTTTTTCGACCTCAGGCCTAGGTTCTTCTCGGCCTCGAGCTCGACAGGTAGGCCTTGGGTGTCCCAGCCAGCGCGGCGCCACACGTCGAAGCCCTGCATGAGCTTGAACCTAATGACTACATCCTTAAGGGTCCTACCCCTCGCATGACCGACGTGCATGAAGCCATTCGTTGTGGGCGGGCCCTCTAAGAAGCTGAAGAGTTTTCTCCCCTTTCGCGCTTCGAAGCACTTATTTATTATGTCGTTGTCGCGCCAGAAAGCCCTCACGTAGTGCTCGATCCTCAACGGATCGTAACTCTTCATCTCCATGACCATCACTCCTAGTGTTACTGCGCTAACTCAAGTCCTTTACCATGCTCAGGCGTTATGATCGCCTCCCAATGCTAGAGCCGTCAAAAAGTTTTAAACTTTAAAGAGCAGACTAGGCTTGTCAGCTAGGTGGCCTCTTCATGCTCTTTGCGTGCGTTGCTTTAATAGGAAGGCAACGACGATTTTTAGCGTTCCTCGCGCCGAGAAATACCATCGAGAGATGGCATTGCTAATGTTACGTCCCTCAAATGGTGATGTGCATTGAGTAAGTCGGGGGCTTGGAGAGCGGTTTACGAGAGATCGCGTAGATTCAGGCCGCTTATAGTCGTGGCCTTGCTCTTAATGGCCTACGCCTTAGGCTATTATTTGAGGTCCCTGCCACAGTTCTTAGAGCAACACGTCCTGACGGGCGATGACCCCTACGTGTTTCTCAGGTACGCCGAAGCGATCTTGAAGAACGGCTCCATCCCCTCCAACGACACCCTGAGGTACTACCCTCAGGGGTTCGATGCTAGGTACGAGTTGCCCTTGGTTTCATGGTTCATAGCTGGCTTCTCTCGGCTAACGAGCTTGCAACCGATCGACGTAGCCATATGGTTGCCAGCCCTCTTCGCCCCCTTAATCGTGATACCAGCGTTCTTCATCACCAGAACGCTTGCGAAGTCCACGACCGCAGGTATCATAGCCGCCTTCTTGTCGGCCGCCGCTCCGGGCTACCTCATAAGGTCCTTCGAGGGCTTCTGCGACAAGGAGGTTTTCGCAACATCCTTGATGTTCGCAGGCCTCGCCCTCACCCTATCGTCATTTAACGCCATCGAGACCACACAAGGACTTAGGCGAGCCATCATAACGTCGATGGCGCTTGCAATAGCGTCCGGCGCGCTCATCGGCGTCGCGGCCATCGGTTGGAGGGGCTTCCTATTCACGTACCTCGTCCTAACAGGTTACGCCTTGTTGGTGACGCTTTTCGGCAAGGATGGTAAGAACCTCAGCCTCATCTCCATACCTTATCTATTAGTACTAGTAGTTTCGGGGGCATTCGCGGCCTCCCCCCTCATTATTAGATATGGTGGTTTGGACTTTTTCAGGTCGATAACGTTCCTCGCCCCCGCGGGCATTGCCATCCCCTTAATGGCCCTAAGCAAGGTCAAGAGGAAATACGTCGTGGCCATAGTCGTCATTTTAGCCGCGCTTCTTCTGTACGTAGAGCGCGGTTACACCCTCGGGCTGATGGATTGGCTCTTCGGTGGTAAAGGGTTGGTTCGCTCGACGGTCGCGGAGTCCCAAAGGCCTACGGCTTACGACGTGTGGAACCAAGTGGGCTTACCGTTAATATTCGCCGTCTTCGCGTTAGTGCCGAGAAGCCTGAAGGACCCAAGGGACAGAAGCAATTACCTCTTCCTGCTGTCGCTCTTCGGCGTTTCTGTGGCCCTCGCGGCCTCAGAGACGAGGTTGTTGATGTTCCTGTCAATAACCGTAGCAATCATGGCTGGAGACGTGCTGTCGAGGCTCATAAATTACTACGGCTTTAGGCTCTTCGTCAGGTGGAAGAAAGGCTTTAGGCTCAATCGAGAGGCGGCGATGGGCCTCGGCCTCTCGACGGCGTTGGCGACGCTGGCCATTCTATCCCTATTTGCCATCCCTACTTATACTGAGTATGGCCTGATCGTCAGCCACGCAGACGTATACAGGAGCATAGGCATGAGCGGTCACAATTACTGGCTGGGGGCGCTTCTATGGCTCAGAGAAAACACGGATCAAAACGCCATAGTAATCTCTTGGTGGGACTACGGCTACCTAATACAATACTACGCCAATAGGACTACCGTGGTAGACCCCGGGAACGTGTACGAGTGGAGGAACGTCGAGGTGGCGAAGTTCTTCATGTCGGAGAGCGAAGAGGAATCACTGAAGACTTTGAATAAGAGCTTCGGCCTAAAGGGCAAAGAAGTCTACGTGCTGGTCTCGCTCGAAGAAATCCCCAAAAGCCACGCTATAGCGAAGATAGCCGGCTCTTCAACACCATCATTCCAGCCGACTCAGCAAGGATGGAGCATAGGTAATCCTAATGCGCTCTTAACGAAGCTTGTCATGGGGATATGGTGGCCTCAATACGCAACTGGTTTAACCCACTTTGAAAAGATTTACTGTGACTCACAATACATAGCGATTTATCGCATTGTATGGTAACTCTGCACAGCTTTTGCACGAGCTTGTTGAAACGGACCAACTTCATTACGATGGCTACGTGACGCGGAAAATCATTTCGAAGTTATGGCTGTTCTCCTACGAGCTTGGCCTTAAGCCTGTACACCACGTACCTATCGTGAGGCGAGTACCTAGGTGGGTGCGGTACCTTCAGCTCTCCTCCGCAGTAGGGGCACTTGTCACGCCGTAGCGTGTACCTCCTGCACTCTCTGCACCTCATCAAGAGGCTCTTCAAGTCTCACACCTACTTCTTCGGCTCCTCTAGTATCCTTCCTTGCCCTCCCTCTTTCGATATCACGCTCAAAGCCACGTTTGCCACTTCTTTCAGTATATTCTTGAGGGCCTTGTAGTCCTCCGCTATCGCGTCGATCTTGTACTTCGGCGCCCCGTCGGCGTAGATCTTGACCTGGTAGCCCTTGCTCTTTGCGTAGTTCAAGGCCTCGACGAGGGCCCTCTTTATAGCTTCGATACCTCGAGGGCCGTGACACCTCAGCTCGAGGATCGTCGACAACTTCACTTGGGGTATTTCGATGTGCTCTTTGGCCAGCTCGGCCAAGACTTCTGCCCACTCTTCACCGATGCCAGCCATTAGCAGAGCCTCCGCGCCTCTTCGAGCGGCCTCTTCAAGCCCCGCGTAGATCTCGCCGTAGTGGTCTTCGAGCTTCCACCCCGCCTCTTCGTAGGCATCGTCAAGCCTCTTCCCCAACTTCTTCGCCGCGAAGTCTAGCAAGACCTCAGCCTTCTTGGCCCTCTTCCACTCGAATACCTTTCTGTCCCTTTCTACGTCGGCCACCCTCTTCAGCGAGAGGTCTATGTGTCCTTTCGAGGGGTCGACCCTGATGACTTTGAAGGCCGTTTTCTGTCCCTCGCGTATGACATCCCTAATGTTGTGGAACCAAGACGAGGAGACCTCGTTCAGTGGCAGGTAAGCCCTCTTGCCTCCATACTCGTCGAGGGTTATGTAGGCCCCTTTATCAAATATCTGCGCCACAGTACCTATCACTATCTCTCCTTGTTGCGGCCATTCCCTCCTCTTCCTCACCAATTGCCTCCACCTTAGGCGCTCATCCGAATTCGCTGACCTTCTTTCCCTCTATCCTCGCCTTGCCGCCAGTCGGCGCCGCAAGTAGCCTATTGCAAACGAAGCAGCGCACGTAAGTTGAAGCGTGGCTGAAGATGGTTTGCGTATTACCGCAGTCCGGGCACCTGACGTTGTAAAATTTTGATTTGGGCGTGGGAACGAGCTCCTTCCTCTTCTTGACCACGCGACCATCACCCTTTGGCGACTTCCACTATCTCCAGCTTCTTCAACCTAATCCCCTTTCTGTGCATTGTGTAGCCGCACTTCTTGCACGTAAGCTTTAGGACTTGCTTCTTAGTGACCTTGGCAAACCTCTTCTGTTCAGGCTTCCTCTTGCTGCCATACCCTTTCTTCTTCCTCGCGTACCTCCTCTCTCCTTGGGCCAAGGCCCTCCTCTTCCCAGCCTTGTACGAGGTCACGCTGTGAGGCGTGTGAGTCCTACATCTGGGGCAGTAGGTGTTTATCTCCTTCGGCACTTTCACCGCGCTCACCTTGCGCTTATTTCGTCAGCTATCCCCAAGTCGATGAGCACTTTACCGATCCGCTTATTTATAAAGATTACATCTTCTGCCTCGAGCTTGGGCAGGCCAAGTCTTTCGGCGAAGGCCACGTCTAGGCCCCTCTTCAGCAACAACAAAACCTTGCCCTCTTCTTGAGGTGAGGCCTCCTCGATGCCGACCTCGGTCTTGGCGTACTCGAGCTTGGCGTGGTCGAGGGCCCTTCGAAGGTCGTGGTAGTAAACTTCCTCTTCTGGAGGCAACTTCTCTAGAGGTCTACCCTCCATCACCTCGAGCATTATTTTTCTGGCCCTCACGCTCTTAACGATCGAGAGGGTTTTTTCTAAGAGCACAATCTCCTCCTCCCATATCTTGCGTTGTAGCTCGCCGACCTCGTTGCTGATCCTTAACTTCAAGGAGTGGATGTAGCTCAAGGTAGTGTCGTAGAAGTTTTGGGGTAGCGGCAGGAGCTTCTCGCTGTTTATCTCTCGAAGAAGCGCGTTGAGTAACTCCTTAAGCATTTTCGTCCCCCTCGCCGACCACGATAGCGTTCTCCGAGCATATCAAATACACAGCCAGACCTATGGGCAATTCAACAACCTCGTCGTTGTATGGGCCCCACGTTTGGTTGAGGAATGTTATCTCGGGCATGTTCAAAACTTTGACCTTGATTTCGCCTTTCACGAAGGCCACAGCGTGCACATAGGGGTCAAAGGACTCCAAGTCCTTCAGGTGGACTTTAGCCGCTATGAGCCCCGTCCCTCCATGCAGCGTCCCCGGCATTCTTATCAACCTCTTTATGTCCGTCGTTACTCTTTCGTCGACCTCGCATCGCTTACGCACTATGACCTTCTCAACAGCCTTGAACCATATCTTACGCGCAAGACCCTCTAAAGGCCAGTAATCTCGAGACTCTTCGAGTCCTTTTACTATGGCTTTTAACACCTCTTCGACCTTGGACCCTCTTCTCAGGTTCAGCAGACCCTCTATATCACCTGCGTTGAGGAGCTCGTAGACCCCTTTGGCGAGCCTCCCAGGCCACCCCCCGGCGTTCAAGGGAGGTGCAAGGACCCTCCTTTTCCCGTTCTGCACCACAAGCCCCGTGCCCCTCACGTAGTCGACTATCTCCCTCCTAGCCCTTTGGTCCAGTTCTTTCACGACATCGCTTTCTACGTGAACGTGGAAGCCCCTCCTCCCCGAGAACACGATAGATATTTCTCGAGGAGAGAAGTTGAAGTCTTGAATCAAGAAGTCCTCGACGAGCTTCGTGGTCTCCTCTTTGGCCACCTCTAAGCATCCCTCACAGAACCAAGTCTTCACCTCTACCCTCTTGCTTGAGCACTTAGGACAAGCCTCGGGGGGCATGCCTCTGCCGGAAGTATTGCAATCGAGACACGTCCACCTGTCGTGTCGCTCTTTGCACGGGGTATATATGTGGTCCACGTCTATGTCGAAGATGAGGTCAGCGCCCATCCACTCCTTAGCATCCATGTCCGAAGCCGATGGTTGTGCGTAATAGGCCGAAGAGTAGTAGACGTGGAGCGGAGAGTTCTTGCGGAGAAACTCCCTGACCTCACCCCACTCCTCGAAGGCTTTGTGCCTTATCATCTCGCCCTTCCTTGAAATTACGAAGGCGAACTCTCTTCTGTTGAAATCCTTAGGCGGTTCCCCTTCCCACTCTGCGTAGTACTTCTTAAACATCTTCTTGACGAAGCCTTCGTTATTTAGCTCTTTTCCCAAGCTCCCCCCTCTTTAACGACTTGAGTTTCTTGCTGTAATAAGTCAGGGGGTGCTTGACCTTTTGACAGAGCTCGTCATTTGCCACGCAAAGACCGAAGGTCCTCAAGGTCGCACAGCTAGGCGGAGTATACTTCTTCCTTGATCCTATCTCGCCTGCTATATGTCGTAGGTGATAAAGCGTCTTACTTTCATCGAAGTCGGGCATCTTTCGAAATAAATCGAGGAGCTCTTCGGGCGTCTTACCTATAGACAACAGAAACGTGGCGAGAGTAAAGCGGGCCATGTGGGAGAGGTTCTTGCCCTGCTCGGCTTCCTCTAACAGCTTCAAGATGCAAGCCGGAAAAGCTGAAGGCACGTACTCGCCAACATACGTTGCGCTCACGTCAACCTTCGGGAGAACGCCTTGGAACTCTCTCTCGAGCTCCTCGATTACCGATTTGAGGGTGCTGGGTACTTGAACGTCCTCCACTTGGTTGACTTTCTCCAAGATCCTTGTCCTGTAGGCCTCGGCCAAGAGCCTAGAGAAGTCCCTCCGAGATAGCTCGACGTAGCCCTTCACTAGCCTCCTGTTCACAAGCTTCCAGTAAGCGTCTAACATGTTGACGGATGTTTTTAGGTAGTCGTCGAACCTTACAAAGAGGAAATCCCCTTCTCTCTTAACATGCCAATTGAAGCCGTCGATTGCCAATGTTGCCAACTTCTCCTGACTTTCCTTCAGAAGGTTCGCTAGGACTCTGTTCTTCTCGGCTTCGGCGTACACGTTCACGAGCCTCTTATTATTCATGTGCTTTATGAGTATCAACGCGACCGGGTGCGAGAGGACCTCTACCTCTAAATCCCTCTTGTAGACAGAGGTCGCACGGGAGTACACAGCCTCTCTTATCCTCTCGACGCTCCTTCGAAGAACCTCTGAATCGGGAGATAGTATGGCGTTTAACCCCAAGCTTTCCTCGAGCTCTTTAACTAATCGCGACGCCAAACTTATGAAAGGATATGTTGCAGCATCCAACTTGGAAAAAATCATGGTCCTGCTCTTTACTCCTCGAGCCTAGGAGCTAAGTAGTACCTTATGGTTCCTCCGCCCGGGATCGGGAACGTTAAGCTTAAGGGCATCCCACTTGAGAACTCGAGGGTAGCCACTTCAGCGGCCTTGTTCGCCTTGACCATGTCCATTAAGTACTCCAAGCTGTAGGAGGCAACTGACTCCTCCTTAACCTCTAGCTCCAAGAGCGCCCCGGTCTCAGAGGTCAGTGTCGCCTCGACCTCGCCCTTATCGCTTTGACCCCTCACCACAATTGCATTGCTCCGGCCCTCCAGCTTGACGTAGTCGCTCACAAGCTCTACATCCTTCAAGGCATCTTCGAAAACGTCGGCCAACACCGTGGCCTTGACATTAAACGAGAGTGAGGGCGTGGGTAGCTCTTCATACTCTACGTCTATCAAGGGCAGCGCGAAGCTCCTCGAGGCCTTATCCTTCAATATGACCTTTAGCCTCCCGCCGCCGGGCGGCACCTCGAGCTGGACCTTCTCTTTAGCGCTACCTCTCTTAACTATATTCTTTAACTCATCAAAGTTGAGACCTATGGTAAGCTCCCCGTCGCACTGATATTCGTCAAAGGCATCTCGAGGCATCTCGAAATCTATCATCGCTATCTTCGACGGATCCATGGCTCTCAGTCTCAGCCCGTCATCGCTTATCTTGATGGTGCCCTCGTCTATCAGCGAAGACAGTGCGTCGATTATCCTATACCACAATCGCGCGTCTCTAAACACGGCTTTAAACATAAGTCACCCTCCCGGCTAGAATTGTGTGCATTTCACTATTTAACTCTAATTAATGCTCGTCCTGATTAATGGTATTCCCTCCACGTTCTCCCACACTTCGTGCATCGATAGAACCTCGTCATACCCTCGTCACCTCTACGCGTTTGGACCATCCAGTAGTAGGCCTCGTTGTGCCCGCACTCCGGACATGTCGCCGCTGTCTTCGGCATGGCCTTGTAAGAGCCACCATCTTCAACGACTATTACTTTCTCCCTTTGAGTATGGACTATCTGCTCTCTTTTCACGAGTTGTACCTTCTCCTCTGAGTAGCCGCAGCGCCTACAGGTCCAGAGAGACCTCTCCCCCTCCTTCTTTAAGGTCATGAGGATGCCGCACTTGGGGCATAGGGGTAGCAGGGCCCTCACCTCAAATGATCTCGCTCGCTATGCTGCGTACTTCGTTAAAAATCCTCCTTGCCACTCTTAAAGCTTCCGGAACGTCGCCTTGAACACATAATCTCTTAATTTTTTCACGAGGGAAGAGGGAGCTCTCTTCACACCTCTCACTGACCACTATTACTTCGACCTCCCTCTCTCTAGGGATCAGGGCCGAAAGAGCTTTGGTGGTATCGATTTTGAAGTGCTTCAAGAGCCTCTCATCGATGAGAACGAATCTCGCCTGTTCTAAGTATCTTGAGCTGAAGACCTCGTCGCTCTCCTTTTTTCCATTAAAGACCTTCACTTCTAAGCTCTCAAACCAAAACCTCCCTCTGTAGAGAACGCTAACTACGACTTGGCCATCTCCAACTATGGCCAGAACCCTTTGTTCCCTTTTCATGGCGAAGAAGCCCTTTGCTTATCTAAGGCAGAGCTGAAGATCTTCTTAAAATCTTCAAGGGCAACAACCATGTCCTCTGCTGCCTTCCTCAATGCCTCTTCAGGCCTCCCATCCTTGGTCCTTACGTAAAACACTGGGTTAGAAACCAGTGGGTGGTCTATCCTGTAGGCCACGAACTCGACGTCTGGGTTCCTTAACAAGAAGTCCCTCAACAAGTTACAGAACGTGTGCCCCTCTCCTATTATCTCTATCTTCAGACTCCTCTCGCCCCTCTCTAGTATCCTCACTTTCATCTTATCAACCACTACAGCTTAAGGTTGGTAGAGTACTTCGCGGAAAGCTTTCTTTCCTCCTGCACTCTACATCTCGGACAATAAAGTTTTCTATTTCTGATAGTCATGAGGCTTTGGCAATTAGAGCAAAAAGCCGTCACGACTCCTAAGCCCCTCTCCTTTATTGAGAGTTGATAGGGTGGTCTCGAGTTTATTACCTTGGCCCTCAAAATGTCGGTCACCCTTATCACATCGGATAGAAATTCCACGAACTTGTCGCTGACCTGACTTATGTGAAGCATCCCATGAAGCGGTTTACTTAAAACTAATTCTTTGTCCTCGACTTTCCTTATTAGCACCACCGCGACGTCCTTTCTTATCCCAACGACCTCGCCTAGAACTATGTCGCCCCTCTCTATAGCAAGGGGCCCTCTCTTAATCAGCGAGCGTACTCTAACCCTCCTCTCATTAAGGTCTAAAACGGCCGTGCCCAACATCGCCGACCTTACGGAGCCACCGTCCACGTATGTGCCCTCTCCTGGCAGGAACTCTTCTATGACCCCTATTTCCTCCCCCGGGACTACTACTTGTTTTAACACCTTTTCGTTCATCACTCCTCCCCTCCCCTCATTATCCTATAGAGGTCTACCTTGACCTTGTAGCCCCTCTTGACGTGGAACTCGAAGGTCGGTCTTATTGTCACTTCGAGGGGTATGATACTGTCAACTATACCACCCAAGTCCTTGATAAATCTTTTCAGGAACTGCCTATTCCTCAAGCCCGATTTATGTAAGCTATAGACTATCGGGGCTATCCTCAAGGCGGCCTCCAAGAAGGGTCTATCGGCTCCCTTCCTTCTCACGCCGTAAGGAGGGTTTTGGATCACGACGTCGGCTCTCATGTAGAAGCTCTCTACTGAGGCTAGGACCCACGAGGTCCTATCCTCGACCCCCAACTCCTTAGCGGAGGTGGCGGCTACCCTCAGTGCGACTTCGTCTATGTCGACGCCGACGACGTAGCTTGCGCCGAGCAACGCTGAGCCTATGGCTAACCTCCCCGTCCCGCAGCCCAAATCCACAAGTACCTTCCCGCTTATGTCGCCAAATGTCGTCTCTATGGTCCACAATATGTCGCTCACTTCTTCGCTCATCAACGTGTATTGCTCCAGCGAGACTTTGGGCTTTGGATGCTCATCCACCTTCGAGAGCAACATCGCGAGCTGCTTTTTCGTTAAACTTCCAGTCACACAAGGACCACTCCTCAAGCTTTAATTCTCCAGCTACTATTAACGCTTCAAGAACCGTCAGCACAGGCCTTCTGTAGTTCGCATAGTCGTCGATCGGGATTCGAGGGCAAGCAGTTATGACGAAGGCATCGGGCTCAGGAAAGTTTTCTAGGGCTTGAGGCGACACCTCGTAGAGTGTCAACAGGTAAACGCTCTTTCCCCTCTCCTCGAGCCTTCTTTTAACTCTCATCGCAGAATGCAGATGCCTTTGTCGCCATTTACATCCAACGACCACGCAATATCGCCTTGCCTCCTCCATCGACTTGACCACGTAATGTAACCTCGCCGCCTTCACCTTCCTCACTTCGTGTTCTACTTCTCGGGCCTCGCCTCGATAGGGATCGCACAACACTACTGGTCTTCGAGTTGCCAGCCCTAGGCCTAGGGCGTGGAAGAGCCCTCCGCCCAAGTGTATGAAAGCCTCGACTCTGTCCCTTACGGAGAGGGCTGAGGTGTAGTCGCAACCCAAGACCTGTCCGGCATACTTTACCCTGTTGGAGCCCAAGCCCACGTGAACCCTATAGCCTTCTCTTTCTAGGCGCTGTCTCAATAGCGCCAGGTGAGGCACCTCTTGAAGAGATGCCGTGATGCCCACGTTAGCGACGTCATTCATGGAGCATAAGATGTCGAGAGCCTTATCGATAGCTCTCGAGAGGAGCTCCGTATTCGAAAAGGCCTCTATGAAGAGCACGTCGATACCGAGCTCATTGGCGTAGGTGAGGGCCTCTGGAAAAGGCGTGTGTCCATAGTGGACGATTCCGTCGGCGCCACACCTCAGCGCCTCTTCAAATGCCACGTCACAAGCGCCGTAGCAACTCGAGCCCGAGACCAAGACCTCAACGCCCTGCAACTCTTCGTTAAGTTCCTCCACGACAGAGAACGAATGTTGCTTTAGTCCGTCGGCGAATTGCAGGAGCAACTTCTTCACGCCTCTCTTGCGCACGAAGTCTAAGACGTCGCCAATTCTCAAGTCGTACATGTCCAAGGCGAGAACTGAAAGGTAGCGCTATAGATTTAAGCGTATTCACTAACAAGGGATTTGAGATCGATGTTAAGTAAGCTGGGAACATCGCTTCGAGAGGCCATAAAGAAGTTCTTGGGAAGGCCGGTGGCGGACGAGCTCGCCGTTAAGGAACTGATCAGGGACGTGCAGCGCGCTCTCTTGCTGGCGGACGTCAATGTTGAGCTAGTCCTAAAGATAACCCAAAAGATCGAGGAAAGAGCTCTCAAAGAGGCCGTGCCCTCGGGCTTCACTCGAAGGGAGGTCACGCTGAAGGCCCTCTACGAATCCCTCGTAGAGCTCTTAGGAGGAGAGAGGCAACCCAACGTGCTATACCCCACGAACAAGCCCATAGTGCTCATGCTGGTGGGGGTGCAGGGGTCTGGCAAGACCACCAGTGCCGCTAAACTTGCATTGTTCTACAGGAGGAAGGGGTATCGCCCAGGCCTAGTTTGCGCAGACACCTTCAGACCGGGAGCCTATGATCAGTTGAAGCAACTGGCTATGAAAGCGGGAATCCCGTTTTACGGCGAGAAGGCAGGAAACCCAGCGGAAATAGCTCTCAGGGGCGTCGAGGCCCTCAAGAGCATGGGTTGCAACGTCATAATAATCGACACGGCTGGGCGGCACAAAAGCGAGCATGCCCTAATGGAGGAGATGAAGCAACTATCCGAGGCCATAAAGCCGGACGAGGTCATGCTCGTGATTGATGCTACCATAGGCCAACAAGCCAAACCCCAGGCTGAGGCCTTCAACAAAGCGACCAAGATAGGGTCGATAATAGTCACTAAGCTGGACGGGGCTGCGAGAGGGGGCGGCGCCCTCTCGGCTGTTGTTGCCACAGGTGCTCGTATTAAGTTCGTAGGGGTTGGCGAGGAAATCGAGGAGCTTGAGCTCTTCGAGCCCTCGAGCTTCGTGAGCCGCCTTTTGGGGATGGGGGACCTCAAGTCGCTAGTGGAGAAGGTAAAGGAAGCGTCGCTTAAAGAGCAGGAGATGAAGGGCTTTGTCAGCGGCAAGTTCACGTTGGAGGACATGATTAACCAGCTTGAGGGGCTCAAAAAGCTGGGCCCGTTGCGAAAGATCCTCGAGATGATACCGGGCTTTGGCTTAAGCCTGCCGGATGAAGTCGCGGACATAGCGCAAGAAAAGCTCGAAAAGTGGACCGTCATAGTCAAATCCATGACACGGGAGGAGCTAGAGCGCCCCGAGATCATAAACAGAGCTAGGATGAGGAGGATAGCCCGAGGCAGCGGCGTGAAGGTCAAGGAGGTCAAGGAACTCTTGGACTCCTACGAGGCGATGAAGCGGATGATGAAGGCCATGCTGAGGAAGCAGAGAAAGGGCCGTCTTCCTCTACACTTTAAGATGTAGAGGAGCCTTTGAGCGGCTGAGGTCTCGTGCATGCTGAGCGCCGCATCAGAGGTAATCGAAAAGGCCTTGAAACTGGCCGAGAGGGCCACGCTTTGCGACAAATGCTTTGGCAGGTTCTTCGCTAACTTGGGTTATGCCTTGAGCAACGAGACAAGGGGCTCGAGCCTGAAGACCATTATATGCATGATAGCCTCGGGCCTCTTGAGTAAGGGGGATCAAGAGGCCCTGGACGTCTTGCGGAATGTCGCGAAGACGGGCTTCAAGGTTGCAAGGGAGCTCTTGGTCAGAAATGGCCTTGAAGTACCTGAAGTATCCTCATGTGAATTGTGCGGAGGACTACTTTACGAGCCTCTACAGCGGCTCGCGGAAAAGGCCGTTGCCAGCCTTCTTGAATACGACTTCAACACCTACCTCGTTGGATGCAAGATACCTGGTAGCATAATAGAGAAGGAGGACAGCATAAGGTCTTACCTCGAGGTGAATTGGGGAGAGTCCATAAAGAGGGAGGTAAACCGAGAGGCAAGCTTGATCATAATGTCCAAGACTGGGAAAAAACCGGATCTTCAAAGACCCGATGTTCTCGTAGTGCTGGACTTTCACAAGATGGACGTGGAGATAAAGCCAAGCCCTATCTTCGTGTATGGGCGCTATAGGAAGCTCGTTCGCGGGATACCTCAGTCGAGATGGTCCTGCTCCAAGTGTAGAGGGGTTGGGTGTCCCGAGTGCAACTGGACGGGGAAGCGATATGAGCTCTCGGTCGAGGAGCTCATAACCAAGCCCATCATTGAGGCCTTTGAGGCTCGTGGCGCTCGATTTCACGGAGCTGGGAGGGAGGACATAGACGTAAGGGTCTTGGGCTCGGGAAGGCCCTTCGTCGTAGAGGTCGTGGAGCCCAAGAGGAGGTTCATCAACTTAGAAGAGTTGCAGCGGAGGATCAATGAGAGGTCTCAAGGGATTGTAGAAGTTCTGGGCTTGTCGTACACAGACAGGTCGATGATAGGGAAGCTGAAGCTCTCGGCCAAGGTTAAGAAGAAGATCTATAGGGCCCTAGTGGAAATGGAGGAGCCCTTGAAGAGGGAGAAGCTCGAGGCCCTCAGCAAGTACTTTCAGGGGACCGCCATAAAGCAGTGGACCCCCAAGAGGGTCCTACACCGTCGTGCTGACAAGTTGCGAACGAAGAAGGTCTACGAAGTGAGAGTGGTAGACGTCAAGGACAGAACCTTCGAGGTCTGGATAAAATGCCAAGGAGGCCTTTACGTCAAGGAGCTCATACACGGAGATGAAGGCAGGACTACTCCTAGTTTTCAAGAAGTTCTGGGCACGAAGCTCAAGGTCTTAGAGCTGGACGTCTTGGATGTTGAGGACTAAGCCGCGGTGCCCCAAGGCTTTATGTGCTCTGGCGTAGTTATTATTATCTTGCGCTTGTCGCCAAGCTTCGTCTCAACTATGTATGCCTTACCCCTTCTGCCTATAATCACTCCCGTAAGTCCGTGGTACCTTCTATGAGGAGCCGTCCTAATGCTCGAGGGGTCTATGTCAAAGCAAACCCTATCGCCTACTCTATACTCGACGAGCAGGTAGCTCAGCCCCCTCATACCACGCTCGCGCGGGTGCTTCGACAGCAGGCTTCTACCTCTGCTCCTCAGACCTTTGGAACGCTTCACCTTCACCACCCAGTTTCAGAGCCCTCTGAAGCCCGGCTCAAACAGCAAACCCAAGCCATAAATATATTTATTTTCCTCGCAAGAGATACTCTTTATATCGAGTTCTCTCGCATGTGAGGGCTTAGAGATGAAGGTATTGAAGCTCGAGGAGATTCCGTTATCAAAAGTGCGCGATTTGCTAGAGCTAAGGCAGAAACGAGGCCCTTTGGAGTCGTATCAGATGGCCGCCCTCTCCCATGCCTCCAAGTTCTCAAAAATCCCCCCGGAGAAGGCCGAGGGGCTCGTTAAGGCCCTCATAGATAAGTTCAAGATCTCTAGAGCGACCGCTGTGCAAGTGGCAAGTGTCTTACCTACGTCGATAGAGGAGCTTAGGACTCTGCTCGCTAAGGAAGGCAAGGTCTTTCTAACCGAGGACCTCGAGAAAATTCTAGAGTTAATTCGCACATATCTTGAGTGAGCCCTCCATCAGCTTTTTAAGTGAAAACAGGTGTCAAACTTTGTGGGCTAGAGATAAGAAGAAATTCGAAGAGTACGCATACATACTTGATTTCCTTCCCCGAGGGTATCTAAGGGAGAGCCGTCCCCACTTCATGGGCAAGCCAATAGCACAAGCCGTCGGTGAGGATTTCTTCATGCTCTTAGAGCTTGTGCCAAAGCCCAACGTCCCTCTATCCCCTGGAGAGAGGGTCTTCATAGGGAAGGGCTTTAGAGAGAAGATAGATAGGATAACGAGGAGATTGAACTTTGAGGAGTTGACGGCCTTCGCCAAAGACGAGTTGCCCCGAATAATAGAGAAGATAGTGAGGGAGCGTGAGGGCAAGTTCGTGCAGTTCTTGAATAGCGCTCCACCTCTTACCACTAAGATGCACTCCCTCGAGCTCTTGCCTAGGATAGGGAAGAAAACCATGTGGGTGATAATCAAGGAGAGGGAGAAGGCTCCCTTCGTCAGCTACGAGGACTTCGAGAAGAGGACGGGAGTCAACAACATAGTCGGCATAATAATTGAGAGAATTTTAACTGAGCTGAAGGGCAACGAAAGATACTACCTGTTTACTGTGCCACCGATCCCTAAAGAAAAGGCAGTAGGGCCATGAATTTGCGAGAGCGGACCTTGGCTCTCATCAAGAAGTACTCCATAGTGCCGAAGAGGGAGTTGGGCCAGTCGTTTTTGGTGAGTGAGAAAGTCGCGCAACGGATAACGGAGCTCTCACGGGTGGACGGCCTTGTGGTTTTGGAAATAGGGGCAGGGTTAGGGGCTCTGACCGAGCCATTGGCCTCGAAGGCAAGGCTCGTCTACGCGATTGAAGTCGACCCCCTGCTCTGCAAGGCCCTTCGAGAAGAAGTGCTGAAGGGCTACGACAACATCGTGCTGATAGAAGCTGATTTCTTAGAAGTCACGCCCCCCTCGGTCGACGTCGTAGTGTCTAACGTTCCATATAGCATCGCCACGCCTCTGCTCTTCAAATTGGCACGAGAATGCGCCTTCAGCAGGGCTGTTCTAACGCTGCAGAAGGAGCTGGCCCTTCGCATAACCTCGAAGCCCGGCACTAGAGACTACGGAAGGCTGACGGTCTCTCTCGATGCCTTCTTCTCCTCTCGCATGCATATGTTGATTAGGAAGAGGGCCTTCTACCCCGAGCCTGAGGTTGACTCAGCTGTGGTCGCGCTTGAAAGGCGCCCACCCTCGTACGAGATCAGAGACTTGGACCTGCACTTGGAGCTCGTTAAGTGGCTTTTCACTCAGCGCAATAAGTTGTTGAGGAGTGCCCTGCGGATCGTCGCCTCAAGGCTTCTACCACTAAGATTGAACGAAAAGGCATTTACTGACGCTAGGTTACGAGAGTACATGAACAAGAGGGTCAGAGAGCTGAAGCCATCGGATTTTGCCCACATATCGAATGTCCTGAAGGATTATCTGACGTACTGAGGGAGTGAGCTTGAAGCTCGTCCTCGACGACATGGTCATATATGTGTGGGAAGGGGTTTATCCCCCCTCTGATGATACTTTCTTCTTGTTAGACAACTTAGACTTGAGCGGTGGGGAACGTGTGCTAGACGTAGGGACCGGGACGGGGATTTTAGCAATAAGGTGCGCGCTCAAAGGGTGCTATGTGGTGGGCCTAGACGTGAGCAGAAAAGCCGTTCGTAACGCGAAGTTCAACGCTAAGATAAATGACGTTGACCACCTGACGTGCTTCTTATGTTGTGATGCGACGACACCTCTGAGGGACGGATGCGACTTCGACGTTGTAGTGATGAACCCTCCCTATTTACCGTCAACGGGGGACCCACGCATAGACGAACCATTATGGGACGGCGGTCTCGACGGCACCTCTTTAATTGCTAGGGTAATCGACGACCTAGGTAGACTGTTGAGCGAGAACGGCACGTTGTACTTTGTCGCTTCATCACTTTCGGACCTCGCAAAGATTATGTCGAAGCTTGAGGTCGCTAATTTTGACTCGGCGATAGTGGCTAAGAGGAGGCTGTGGTTCGAGGAGCTCTTCCTCATAGAGGTGAAAAAGTGCCCCACTTCAGGGTAGTCCTCGTGGAGCCGCTTTACGAAATCAACATAGGCTTCGCCTGCAGGGTAATGAAGAACTTCGGCTTCAAGGAGTTATGTCTCGTGAGGCCCCGGACCCCCATCACGGAAACGTCAAGGATGTTCGCTGTGAAGGCCTGTGACGTCCTCGAATCCGCCATCGTAGTCGATAGCCTAGAAGACGCCGTAAAGGGCTT
>JAAOZJ010000075.1 GCA_011605835.1 Thermoproteota archaeon | reverse complement strand
GAGCTCATGACCAGTCATGCCAATTATATCATCTTTATTAACTGCGCGTGAGGGATCGAGGCTATCACTATCACAGCGTCTTTGTGCACTAACTTGTTCTTGACGGCGTACTTGACGGTGTTTCTGCCGAGGAAGTTCGCTATCGTCGCCTTCTTCGCTATCTTCATGGCTTCTCCTATCCTCATCTTCTCGCCTCCATAGAACTTCTCGCTGACCTCGATTTTCACGGCCCCCTCCGAAAAGGTCTTGCCGAGCAAATCTTCGTCGCAGATCGCTACTACCACGTCCTTCCCGTGGTGGTGAACCTTCACGTAGACCTCTATCTCGGAGGAATCGGGCTCCGACAACTAAGTCCCCCTCGCAGGGCTTATGGCGCCGCAGGCCGTGCAGTGCATCATTAGTACCCTGCCCTCCTTACGCAAGACAGTGTCGACGCCCCTGCAAACGGGGCATATGACGTAGAGCTTCGTGTAGATCTCAATTAAGCTATCTATCTTCTCCTTCGAGAACTTGCCATGCAAGACGGCTCTCGTATCCTCTATAGTCCCCGCGGTCCCCAGCTCGTGGAGCAGGAAGTTGAAGAACTGCTCTGGCTGCCTGTTAAGCGTCGAGACTATCTCCTTGAAGTTTTGTATTATGGTCCTGTTGCCTATGACCATTACCTTTGACTTGGGCATTTGGAAGCGATCGCCAGATACCGGTTTTGCAGGAACTTGGCTAAGGGCCCTATCCAGCAACGCTAAATACTCCCGAAACCCCTCGTCCCCGCCGCTTTGCATTTCTCGGCATCTCCTTCGTTTTTCTTTTCGACTCGTCAACGCTAAAGTGGCTGAGGCGGTTTATAACGTTTGTTGAGGGCTTCAGGTCCCAGCCTTCCAGCTCTCCAAGTACGCCTTCTGCTCCTCCGTGAGGGAGTCTATCTCTATACCCATGGACCTGAGCTTTAGCCTAGCGACCTCTTCGTCTATCTCCCTTGGGACGGGGTACACGCGGGGGGCCAGCTCTCGGCCTCGCTTCACTAAGTATTCGACGGAGAGGGCTTGGTTAGCGAACGACATGTCCATGACCTCGCTCGGGTGCCCTTCGGCGGCGACGAGGTTTACCAGCCGCCCCTCGGCCAAGAGGTACAACCTCTTGCCGTTGACCAATACGTACTCGGTCACGTAAGGCCTTATCTCTTTCTTCTCTTTGGCTATCGCTTCAAGGTCTTCGATGTTTATCTCGACGTTGAAGTGGCCGCTGTTGGCTAGAATCGCCCCGTCCTTCATCTTCAGCATGTGCTCTCCCCTTATGACGTTGATGTCCCCCGTGACGGTTATGAATACGTCGCCTACCTTGGAGGCCTCGGACATGGGCATTACCGTGAAACCGTCCATGACCGCCTCCAGGGCTTTTATCGGATCCACTTCCGTGACCACGACACGCGCGCCCATACCACGAGCCCTCATGGCGACCCCCTTGCCGCACCAACCATAGCCTGCCACCACGACCACCTTGCCAGCCATCAAGACGTTAGTCGCCCTGAGTATGCCGTCTATCGTACTCTGCCCCGTGCCGTATCTGTTGTCGAAGAGGAACTTCGTGTAAGCGTCGTTGACCGCTATTATCGGGTATAAGAGCTTGCCCTCCTTTGCCAGCGCCCTCAGCCTCGTGACGCCCGTCGTCGTCTCCTCGGTGCCCCCGATCACCTTAAATCTAGGCGTAACGCCCAAGACCCTCTTCACCACCTCTATCTCCTTCGACTCCTCCCCGTAAGTTAGCTTGTGTATCGTCGAGACGAGGTCAGCACCGTCGTCAATGGTTATGTCAGGATGCTTGGACAAGACCCTTCCTATGGCTTCGTAGTAGCCCTCGAAGTCCATGCCCCTCCAAGCATAAACGTTGACGCCTGTGGACGCTAAGTAGGCAGCGACCTCGTCTTGGGTCGAGAGGGGGTTTGAGGCGCACAGCGCCACTCTCGCACCGCCGTCTAGCAACGTCTCGACTAAGACCGCGGTCTCCTTAGTCACGTGAAGGCACGCGCCGACGGTGATGCCCTCGAGGGGCTTCTCTTGCCTAAACCTCCTCCTTATCTCCGCTAGTACGGGCATGTGGTCCCTAGCCCATTTGACTAGGCCGCTACCCCGCTCCGCGAGGGAGATGTCCCTGACCTTGAAGTCCACTACACCAAGGCCTCCTTGAGAGCCTCGCCACATTTGCACGTGCGGTCGACAGGGATCCTAGGTATGAGCTCTGCTAGCAACTTCCTTGCCTTGTCGACGTTCTCGGCCATGACTCTCGTGACCTCTTCCGCAGTGACGTGCTTCGGGGCCCAGACGTCGTAGTCAGTTACGAGCGTTATCGCCAAGTAGCATATCTCGGCCTCCCTCGCAAGGTTGACCTCTGGCACTAAGGTCATCCCTATTACGTCGGCCCCCCAGCTCTTGAAGAGCCTCGACTCGGCCCTCGTCGAGAAGCGAGGGCCCTCTATACATATGTACGTCCCCTTATCGTGGAACCTGAACTTCAGCTCCTTCAAGGTCTCGATGGCTACCTCTCGCAACTGAGGACAGAAGGGATCGGCGAGCGACACGTGGCATACGATCCCGCCATCGTAGAACGTGTAGTCTCTCTTCTTCGTGAAGTCTATGAACTGGTCGATCACGGCTATGTCGCCTGGCGCGTAGTCTTCCCTCAGGCTACCCACGGCCGAAACGGATATTATCCTCTTGACCCCCAACTCCTTGAGGGCCCATATGTTTGCCCTGTAGTTTATTTTGTGAGGCGGTATCTTGTGGCCTCGACCGTGTCTGGGTATGAAGGCTATGGACCTGCCCCTGTACTGGCACAGGAACACGGAGTCGGAGGTCGGGCCGTAGGGCGTGTAGACCTTCATCTCTTGAGAGGGGCCGAACATGGACGGATCGTAGAGGCCCGATCCTCCGATGACTCCTATTTCGGCCTTTTCCTTAGACATGAAGACCACGAGTTCAACTTAAACGGCTTAAGTAAAAAATGCTTGCGCTCCGCCGGACACTTAAAAGCAAATAAGCTCTCTAGGGTGCAAATTATAGGCGGTGCATGTGCTATGCCCCAGAAGATGAAGGTCAAAGTGGTCACGTGGGAGGACGTGACCCGCTGGTGCAAGGAGCTGGCGAGGAAGATAAGGAGCTCAGGGTTCAAGCCTGACGTCGTCGTGGCCATAGCCAGAGGAGGCTTCGCGCCAGCGAGGTTGTTGTGCGACTACCTAGACGTCGTGGACCTGCTGAGCATCAAGATAGAGCACTGGATAGAGACAGGGAAGCACAAGGAGGAAGCTACGATCAAGTATCCCTTCAACTACGACTTCAGCGGGAAGAGGGTATTGATAGTCGACGACATAGCAGACACGGGCAAAAGCATAATAGTGGCCAAGAAGCACATCCAAGAGGCCTGCAGGCCCAGCGAGCTGAGGGTCGCCACAATGCAGCTCATACCCTCGACCTCGCTGATAGTGCCCGACTACTACGTTGACGAGGTCAAGGAGTGGACTTGGTACATGTACCCTTGGAACTTCACGGAGGACATGACGAACTTGATAATGAGGATAGTGAACGAGAGGCCGGAGGCGAGGTGGACCCCCGAGGCTATAGCCAAGGAGTTTAAAGAGAGTTATGGGATAGAGTTCTCGACGAACGTCTTCAAAGAGATGCTCGATGAAATGGTGCTCCGAGGTAAGCTCGTTAAGGTTGATGGCTCTTATAAGAGGGCATGATGGTTCTTTCCCGAGGCCATTCCTTCTTTACCTTACGCTCGTAAAGGCCTCTAGAGAGGACGATGGGAGCAGGCCGACGATAAGGAGGCTATCAGCTAGGCTGGGCTACCAAGACGCTAAAGTCGATATAAAACGGGGCCTTGTCGAAGTGGCTTTGAGGGATAAACGTCACTTCTTGAGACTTAAGCAGGGGAGGGAGTATGTCGCCAATTTCGTGGGCCTCAGGTGGAAGGAGTCCACTTGAAGTACATAAAGGGACGGCTCTTCGTGAGCATCGTCTTCGAGCTCAACTACAAGCCCTACGCTCCAAAGGGCTTAATGGCCTTGGACGTCAACTTGAGGAAAGTCGTGGCCTTCGACGGCTGTGACGTCAAGAGATACGAGACCGAGTTCTCGAAGTCCTTGAGCAAGAGGGCGAGGGCTTTGGAGCTCTTGGGCATGGGTCCTCTGGCCACCCCGCATATGACAGATGTAAGCCCAAACAGATGCAAGGAACCGAGCCGCCCTAGGGGCCCCCAGCCCTTTAAGGCGGAGAGGAGGTCAGACTTCGACAGCGTACAGTTCGAGGATAAGCCATGGTGAGTACATAGCATGGTTCAATACAACTTTAAAGTGCATGAAGGCATGATACCTTTGCGTTTAAAACCCTGTTTCTCCTCCAGAGTCCGAGAGGAAACGCGAAATTGAAGGTCTACATCGAGACCTATGGATGTTGGTTGAACAAAGCCGATAGCCAAGTAGTGGCGTCAATGCTGAAGAAGGAAGGCCACGAAGTAACCGATGACTTGGAAGAGGCAGACGTTGTAGTAGTCAATACTTGTGCTGTGAGGCTTGAGACCGAGAGGAAGATAGCGAGAAGGCTGGAAGAGCTCGAGCAGTGGAGAAAGCGTTGCTATGGCAGAAAGGTCGTGGTGATAGGTTGCCTCGCCAAGGCCAGGCCAGCGTTCGTTGCGTCGGTCTCTCCATCAGCTAGTATCCTTGGGCCCAACGCTATTCACTTAATCCCGAAGACTTTGCGTGAAAGGATTATAGATGTGGGCCCCGACAGGAGGTCAGTGTTCGAGTTACCGACGTACGACGGGTCCAGCAGGAGGCTGGTGATACCAGTTGCAGTGGGCTGTCTAGGCTCGTGCAGCTACTGCATAATGCCGATATCGAGGGGGAGGCTCTCCAGCTGTCAGCCTCAGAAGATCTCGAGCCTCTTCGCTGAAGCTGTGTCTAAAGGAGTAAAGGAGGTCTACTTGGTAGCCCAAGACTTGGCCTCCTACGGCCTAGACATAGGCACAAGTCTTCCAGCGCTCCTCCGAGAGCTCCTCAAGCATGAAGGCGACTACATGATAAGGCTGGGGATGATGGAGCCCTCGACGTTGTCGGTCATAGCTCGAGAATTGCTGGACCTCTACCCAGACGCTCGAATGTACAAGTACCTGCACCTCCCACTGCAATCTGGGAGTGATAGGATCCTGCAACTCATGAACAGGAGGTACACGAGCGACTCTTTCGTAGAGCTTGTCGACCTCTTCAGGTCGAGAGTCGACGTCTTCCTAGCGACTGACGTGATAGTGGGCTTCCCGACTGAAACGGAGGAGGACTTTGAGCGGACCTGCAAGGTCTTGGAGAGGATATCCCCGGACAAGGTCCACGTGGCTAGGTATGCCTTGAGGCCCTTCACCAAAGCGGCGTCGATGCCTCAGCTCTCGGACCACGTGAAGAAGGAGAGGTCCCGGGTCCTCGACTTCTTGGTCAAGGAGCTAACACTGAAGAGGAACTTACGATACGTGGGCAAGGAGGTGGAGGTCCTCTTAACCGATATCGCGCCCAAGGAAGGGCTCGTGGGGAGGATGCTGGACTATAGGCCTGTGGCCGTCAAGTGCGATCGCGACATGCTCTGGAAGAGAGTAACGGTGGTCATTGAAGAGGCGAAGCCACACGTGTTGCTTGGCAGGATGGCTTAGCCGCCACTAACGGGAGGTAAGAGCGCCACCTCGTCACCGTCCTTGAGCTTGGTCTCCAACCCGTCGAGCTCTCTTATTCCTCTGCGATTCACCAAGATTATCACGTTTCTGGAAACCTCTCGTCCCTCGAAAACGAGCTCCCTAAACCTCTTGGGCAACTTATCGCCGAGCCTCTCCAATAGACCCCTTACCGTCGCGCCCTCCTCCAATTCCTCCTCCAATTCCTTGGTGCCTGCGGCCTCCCTTAGGAGTGCGAAGAACTTAACCTTGACCTTCATGGAGGGCTCCTCGGCCTGTTGACGTATTCGTTTATTTGCTCGTCCATCACGTGGCCCCGGCTGAAGACCTTTACTCTCTTGACCCCCTCAACCCTTTCAACGGCCTCTTTGATCGAGGAGGCCAAGAAAAACGCTATCGGACAGAAGGGGGACGTGGGCACGAACTCCACGACCACCTCTCCGTCCTTCTCGGACACGCTCTTAATGCAACCCATCTCGACAACGCTAAGTCCAGTCTCGGGATCTACCACCTTCTCCAAGGCATCTCTGACCCTCTTCTCGAGCTCGCTCATCATCGTCACCTGTGGTCTATGCAGGCGTTAGTAGAGTAGTTACGGACAACCTTAAAAAGTTAAGTCGAGCTTATTTCTCAAGCGACGCACCAAAAGGTGGCTGGCTTGGGCTTCAAGAAGGCCCTGAGCATCACGATCTTGGTGCTGGCTCTGGCAGCCATGTTCCTAGCCACGGCACGAGGAGAGAAGGGATCAGAAAACGTCTCGCT
>JAAOZJ010000051.1 GCA_011605835.1 Thermoproteota archaeon | reverse complement strand
GTGAAGAGCTTAGCCTTGGCTAAGCCCCTGCGGTGAAGAGGGATCAACCAGCTGAGCTCTCCAGATCGTTCGTCGCGTCAAATAATTGGTCGCTCTGAGCCTTGTCTTTATGAGAATAGCCCTCGGCTAAATAGTATTAAGCATTCACCAGCTTCAGCTCCAAAACCTGGTGCTTTGGGGCGTGGAGGTTAATCGACTAGGAGCCTTGAGAAAAGCTCCTCCTTCTTGACGTTCAATACCACGTGGGTTATTGTCCTTTCGACGTATTCCATCGACAGTAGCTTTTTCACGAAGTTGCTCAGCTCAGCCCTCGACTTGAACCTTGCCACTATTATTGCGTCGCTCTCCCCAGTGACGTCGTAGACGGCCTGAACGTTGGGTGCCTTGGCGATTTCCTCCTCGACGTTGGCCACCTTGCCCTTAGATATCACGACTTCTATCACGGCGACTATGTCGTAACCAAGCTTCTCGGCGTCGACTATGGTTGTGTAGCCCCTTATAACGCCCTCCTCCTCCATTCTCCTGACCTTATTGGCAACGGTGGCCGTGGATACTCCTATTCTCCGAGCTATTTCTCTGAAGGAGAGCCTAGCATTGCTGATCAGCTCTCTCAGGATAGCCTTGTCCACTTCGTCGAGCCGCACCGCCATCAAGAGTTTCTCTAGCTGTCAAACTAATAAAGCAATTGTCAACTCACGACGGTCAGCCTACGAATGGCAAGGGAGTATGTGCTCGATGGTGATTACTTCTATTGATTGGGCTTAGGTCTCCGAGAAGAGTAGCTTCGCGACCTCGCTTCGTAGCTTCCTCCACTTCCTCTCCAGTATGCCCTCGATCGTGTAGTCTACCTCTATCCCCGCCTCAAGAGACCTCGCCACCAGCCCTCCCATGAAACCCCCGGGCTCGCTTGAGAGTTTCAGCTCTACAGATTTCCCAAGTTCTCGACTCAGCTCACTAGCTATGGCAGTTAAGTCGAGCCCCAAGCCTGCATCTCTCTTGCTAAGCTTAACTTCTATGGTCCCTCCCCCGAGGACCCGTACTGCCTCTTTAATCATCTCGACGAGCCTCTCCTCGTACTCCTTCGACTCGACAAGTCTCTGCACCCTCCTCTTGACCTCTTCGACGACGCCTTCTATGAGCCTCTCCTTGTGGTCCTGCAACTTCCTCAGAACCTCAGTGCGTGCCTTGGCCACCTCGCTCCTCCTCTTACTGAGGGCCTCGCTCCTCCGCCTCCTCACAAGCTCGGAGGCATCTCTCTCTGCCTTGGCCTTCGCCTCCTCGATCGCGCTCTTGATGATGCCTTCGGCCCTCTCCCTAGCCTTCGCTACTACGCTCTTGGCCTCTTCCTCTGCCTTGCTTATTATAGCGCTCACGAGCTTGTCAAGGTCGCCAACAAGGGACATGAACAACACCCTTAAGGCCTCAACACTTCGCTTAATAACAAATTCACGGCTTTCTCAAGATTTCTTGAGGCCAAGTCCTCAAATTTCCTCATCTCGGCCAGCACTTCCTCCTCCAACCTCATAATCTCTTGAGCCATCTCTTCCTCTACTCTCTTGGCCTCCCTCTCCGCCTCCCTCTCCGCCTCCCTCATTATCTCCTCGTAGACCGCCTTTGCGCGCTCCTCCGCCTCCCTCCTCGCCTCCGCCTCTATCCTCCTCGCCTCCTCGTACGCGCTGTCCACTATCCTCCTCGCCTCCCTCTCCGCCTCGAGTATGCGTTTCAAGACCTCGTCCACTGCGAGCCCCTCCGACTTCAGGCGACCCTTCCTTCTTACGCTTAGCAAACTTTATAAATTCTACCCCCCTAACGGAGACGGCGCATTGAACCTTTACAGGGGGTCTTCAAGTGCTCACGCTGGCGCCACTGCTAAAGGTCAGCGTCTACGTCCCTCGCTCTTACTTGGAGAGAACCCTCTTCGACATCGGTAGAGAGGGCCTCCTCCACCTAACTGACGTCAAGGAGGACTTCCCCGAAGAAGTGGTCAAGGGGTTATTGAGGCCCATCGACGTCTCCACCAGGCTCTACAGAATCTCCTTGCTCTCCTCAAAGGTTGAGAAGATAGCCTCGACCTTGAAATTGGCTCCTAAGTACTCTCTCGAGGACTTGAAAGAAGAGGAAGTCCTCTCCTTTTCAATACCTGATGCCGAGGCCTACATAGACTCCCTAGAAAGGTCGCTGAGCTCTGCCGATGAATCAATCGTGGAGAAAGTGAAGGAAGAGCACGGGGAGAAGGTCCTAAAGCTGGGGGCTTTGTTAAGGGTCCTTGAGGCCCTTGAGTCGGCTAAGACGAAGACCGCGGAGACCGCAACGGTTGCGGTTTTCTCCGGCTGGCTACCGAAAGAGCTCTTGAACACCTTCGTCGACGTCGTAAGGAGAGCGAGCGACGGGTTCTTCGCTATAAAGTGCGAAGAGCCGAAACCCCGCCTAGAAGCCCACGCGCCTCGAGAGGAGGTCGAGGAGGGTAAGCGCGAGGTCGTTAACCTCAGGTTTTATGTGCTCAAAGAATACGTCGACCCAGTCCTTTACGCCCTGTCAAGGGTCGAGCACTCCTTCGTAGACTTGAGAAGTGCACTCTACGCAGAGCTCGAAGAAGGGGCCAAGCCCTTCGAGTCACCGCCTAGGCTATTCAAGCTTTCGTCGCTTTCATCGAGGCTCGACGTGATATTGAACACGCTGGGGATACGCCCGCCAGGAGAGGCAGAGCCGCTGGGCGAGCCGCTATCGGACGAGAGGTTGAGCGAGATAGACTCGATAGTCTCATCGATTGAAAAGGAGGTCTTCGCCCTCTCTTCAAAGCTAGAGAGCCTGAAGAGGTCAATGGAGGTGGCCTCTAGGCTTGAGAGCGACGTATCGGCGATGGTAGTGCCGCGGCTAGCCGAGGTGGCAGTTCAAGACGTCAGGGGGACCATAAGGAGCATAGTCCTCCAGTTGTCCGATGAGGCTGGCAGGATACACACCCAGCTGGACAAGATAAGGAGCGAGAGCGAGAGCCAACTCGTGGAGTTCAAGAGAATCGTCGAAGGCGCTAGGCTCGTTGAGGAGAAGAAGTTGAAGATGTTGGCGACCGACAACATAGCCATACTTCAAATAGCTGTGGCGAAGGGAGATGTCGAGAGGGCGATGTCGCTGGTCAGGGAGGCCTCCAAGAACAACTTCACGTGTAGAGAAGTGAGCCGCCCGACGAAGGTCAAGGCCAAGAAAGAGGTCAAGGTCGAGGCCCCTCGCGAGGTCAGAGTTCCGTCGCTGATGAGGAACCCTTCGTGGGCTAGGGTCTACGAGGGGCTTGTGAAGGGCCTGGGAGCCCTCAACTACAGGGAGATAGACCCCACGATCATATGGTTCTTCACGTTCCCGATATTCTTCGGGATCATGTTTCCTGACGTGGGGCACGGCTTTGTCTTGCTTGCCCTCTCGATCCCCCTTTACTACTTAAAGAGAAAGGGGTACAGAGGGGGCGAGATATCGAACTACATAGTCCAAGGAGCGCCAGTGTTAATGGCCTGCGCTATAACCTCAACGATATTTGGAGTGATCTTCGGGGAGTTCTTCGGCAACCCGGCCTCCGAGCATCACCCCTTCTTTAAGCTCGGCATAAACCCCTTCAGTGGAGCTGTAGCCCAATTTAGAGAGTCAGCGCTTTCGGTCTTAGGCCTACCCCGAGAGTTTCACGTACTAGAGGCAAGTGGAGCTACCGCACTCCTAAAGCTGACAATTTACATAGCCATCTTCCACATAACGCTTGGTCTCCTTTTCTCCGTAATAAACAAGGTAAGACTTGGAGAGTACAAGGAGGCCATAGTAGGCCCTGGGCTATGGTTATGGCTATACCTTGGCGCTGGCACGGCCTTTGTGATCTATAGAAGCAAGTTGATAGCCGCCGCCCTTGGAGGCGATATGTTAGTGTTTGTGCTGATATGGTTGCCCTTCATAGTGATGTTCATCGCCAGAGTGATGTTCATGGGCTTCTTGGATGGGTTCGGCGAAAGCTTGGACCACTTCATAGCGTCTCTCTCGAACACCATATCATACGCTAGGCTCTTCGCTTTCGCGATAGTTCACGCGGTCCTCTCTGACGTCTTCTTGGCAGTAGACCATGGCCTCCACGCTATAATCGGGGTGCCCTTCATAGGTGCCGTAGCCGGAACCCTGTTCTTCGTATTCTTCGAAATAGTATTCGTGTTCTTCCAAGCCCTAAGGCTTCACTGGGTCGAGCATGGTACGAAGTTCCTGATAGCTGACGGAGTGCCCTTCCAGCCCTTTACCATCAAACTCTAGCAAGGAACCAAGAGCGAGGCGAACGCTTCGCGAGCTACGATCTCGTTATTAGCAGCCATGAAGGCCAGCTTCAAGCTCACTTTTTCACTCCACTTGACGAAGAGATAGGAGAGCACGGCCCTGGCCGTGAAGGGCACACGAGAAGAGCTCATCAAAGCTTTGTAGGCGTTATTTATAAAGGACCTCAATACCTCCTCCTCCCTCCTAAAGGCTCTCCTCTCAGATGCAGGTGGTTTGACGAGCTTGCGCTTTTGCTCGATTGCCTTCACGACTTTGGACTCTCTCTTCTCTGCCATCAGATCGTTGACGGCTATCGAAAGAAGCTCTAAAGCCAAGCCTTCCATCTCTTTGGAACAGGCTTGGCCGTAGCCGTTTGCTTCCACCTCCTCCTTCATCTTGAAGAGGGAGTAAGCTGCAAGCGCGAGCATAGGGGCCCTTGAACCTATGGTTAAGCACTCCTTGAGGGCCTCAGGGTAGAGCTCCCTGACCTCGCCCTCGGCTATGTAGTACTTCAAATCCTCACGCAAGAGCCCCCGAGCCCCTCCTTCGTACTTGAACGGCGGGACCACGTAGCCCCTCGCCAAACAATCGCCGCCAACTTCGTATCGAAGGGCGAAGTTAATGCACAGTAACGCCAAGAAGTCGCTGAAGTGATTTAGTACCCTCAGGAAGTTTATGGGCGATCGGGTCCGAACCTCTGAGAGTGTCTTAGAGAAGTCAGTCATCTCGTCTAGAACTTGGTCTAGCTTGTCCAAATCATAGAGGTCAGGGCTCACAAGGGACAGGCCCTTCAATACCGTCAGCAGTTGCAAAGGTGTCTGAACGCCCATTATCTTCACGAGCTCGTCCTTGCCAACGATCTTGTAGCGCTCGACCTCTATGAAGGAGGCCAAAGACCTCAAATCTCCCCTCTCAGGGTCATATGCTACCTTGGACTCCAACGTCAAGCTGAACTTCCAGATACGCCAGAACATGACCCCAAAGCCCACGACGACTCCTATCAAGGCCCCAGCAACATTTGTGAGGTTTAAATGGGGCCCTACATACCATCCGACAACC
>JAAOZJ010000138.1 GCA_011605835.1 Thermoproteota archaeon | reverse complement strand
GGCAAACTGGCCAGCCCCCGAAACGTCTTTAGGAGCGTCGTCCCTCCTTGGCACTTGCACGAGCTGATGAAACGCGAGGGTAGAGTGGCGTTGATCTTCGGTCGTGAGGACATAGGGCTGACAAACCAAGAGCTTTCGCTGTGTGACGTCCTCGTCAATATACCCACAAGCGAAGAATACCCTGTGATGAACGTCACCCACGCCATGGCAGTAATACTTTACGAGCTCTCTAAAGCCCACATAAGGCCCAAGACAAAGCTGGCAAGCGCGAAATTAAGGGAAGTCGCGCTCAAGTACTTCTCTGATATACTAGGGCTCGTTGACTTCCCAAAGGAAAAGGAGCCAAAGGCTAGGCTAGTCTTCAAGAGGATTTTGGGCAAGGCTTTTGTCTCCCAAAAAGAAATGCACGTCCTATTGGCCTTCTTGCACAGGGTGCACCTTAGGCTCAGCCCCACGCCGCGAGGAAAAGCTAAAAAGATCCCAGCCCCTTAAAGGGGAGGTGCGTAGCGTATGCCCTTGAGGCCAGCCCGGTGCTACAGGCTCGTTAAGGGACCGGCCTACACGAGAAAGGAGTACGTGCATGGAGTCCCGCCGCCGAAGATCGCCAAGTTCACTATGGGGAACACCAAGGCCGACTTCCCCTTGGTGGTTCAATTGGTGGCTAAAGAGCCAGCGCAGATAAGGCACAATGCCTTAGAGGCCATGAGGGTCGCGTGTAGCAAATACCTGTCTTCGAGGCTTGGTGAGAACAACTACTTCCTCAAAATTCACCCCTATCCTCATCACATACTCAGGGAGAACAAAATGATGGCTTTCGCCGGAGCTGACAGGCTCCAAGACGGAATGCGCCTCGCCTTCGGCGATCCGATAGGGACTGCAGCTAGAGTGAAGGCAGGGGACGTCGTCCTCACGATAAAGGTTCCAATAGATAAGGAGGAGGTAGCGAAAGAAGCGGCAAAGAGGGCGTCCTCTAAGCTCCCCATGCCCTGCGAGATGGTGATCACAAAGAACATCACTAAAACCTAGCGAAGTCTATCGTGGCCCAGAGAAGGAAGCAATTATCATCAGTGCCAGTAACCCGATAATCATAAATATCCAGGTCCAGCTGAACATCTTAGACCTCTTCTCCCTCTTCATGAGCTCTTCTTCGCACGGTCCCTCACAAACAGGCGGGTTTCTGTTGGCTGGCACGACCCCTCCGCATACCACACAATGCTTGTGATCCTGTACGCCAGGTTCCTCGGCTCTCCTCTTTTTAGAAGACGTTCCGGACCACCTTAGGACGCTCTATTAGACTGACCTCTAATAAATGTTGTGCGCGAAAGGAGTTCATTTCACGGGGCTTTCGCTAAAGTGACGCTGAGGCCTGAGGGAACCTCTTGGTACTCGCTAAAAAGGAGTTTTAGAGCTAAGGACTCGATTCGTCAGTTAGATGGAGATCACTTTTTGCGCTTTTCTTTAGCCTTCCCTTCGAGCATTTTTTCAAGCATGATCCTCCTCTCGATCTGCGCGACGAGGTAGCGTACCCTGACGACCGCATCCGGGTTAACTGATATGCTGTCTATGCCTTGGCGCACCAACCACTCCACAAGGTCCTCTAAATACGAGGGTCCTTGACCGCATATGCTCACGGTCACTCCATGTTTATGCGCGACCTTGATTAGGTGGCTTATGGCCTTCAAGACCGCCGGGTCTCTTTCATCGAAATAGCGCGGGTCGAGCTTTGGCATGATCTCCGAATCGCGGTCGACGCCGAGTATTAATTGAGTCAAGTCGTTGCTACCTATGCTGAAGCCGTCAACGTACTTGCAGAACTCGTCGGCCATGAATATAACGCTCGGGACCTCGGCCATCGCCCATACCTTGAAGTCCCTCCCCCTCTCGAGCCCTTCTTCTTTCATGATTTCTAAGGCCCTCTTCATCTCCCACGTAGTCCTCACAAATGGCAGCATCACCCACACATTCTTGAGGCCCCACTCATCCCTCACTTTCTTAATTGCTCTGCACTCTAACCTGAATGCCCTCTCATACTGTGGGCTTATGTAGCGGGAGACGCCGCGATAGCCGAGCATGGGGTTGCGCTCTTCGGGTTCATACTTTTCACCGCCTTTCAGCTTTCTATACTCGTTCGACTTGAAGTCACTAAACCTAACGACGACAGGCCTTGGCTGAACCTGTCTAGCCACAATTGCTATGCCTTCGGCTAGCTTATTCACGAACTTTTCTCCCTCGCCCATCTCCAGCAAGTAGAGTGGGTGTTCTCCTATGTGGGACGACAGTATGAACTCGATGCGCATCAAGCCTATCCCGTCAAATGGTAGGTTAGCGTACTCGCTGATCTTCTCGGGAACCCCTAAATTCATGTATATCTTCGTTCCCGTAGGTACAAATTGCTCCGCAGGCAACATCACCTGTTGCGGGGTGGCTGTTTTGACCCCCTCGACCCCCCTCTTCGTCAGCTCCTCGACTATGCCCTCGTAAACCACGCCAGTCGTGGCGTCGATCGTGTACTCCTCGCCGCTTCTCATGACCTTGGTAGCGTTGCCCGTGCCGACTATAGCCGGGATGCCCAACTCTCTGCTAACTATGGCGGCATGACAAGTCATGCCACCCTCATCGGTCACTACGGCGCCCGCGAGCCTCATATACGGGACCCAGTCGGGGTTGGTCATAATGGTCACCAATATGTCGCCCTTCTCTATAATCTTCGAGGCCTCTTCAATGGTCTTGACCACCTTAGCCTTGCCAGCCCATACGCCCGGACTAGCTGGCAGGCCCTTGGCGACTACCCTCCTCTCCCTGAGTTCGACGCCGGGCCTCTCTCTTTCCCTCCCTTTCTTCAATGACCACACAGTCTCGGGCCTAGACTGGACTATGAATATGTTCTCGGGGAACTTCATATCTCGATCGATGGCCCACTCGATGTCCTGAGGATGTCCATAGTGTTGCTCTATTTTGAGGGCCAGCTCCGCCAACTTTACGACCTCTTCATCGGTCAGGCAAGGCGCCTTCCTCCTCTCGGGCGGGACCTCGACCTTTACGGTTTGCCCCGAAGAGGGATCTCTGACGACCTCATGAGTTTTCTCAGCTATCCTTTTCTCCAATATTTTGAGGGTCCTTTTGTCGACGACGTAAGTGTCCGGCGTCACGGAGCCGCTGACGACCGCCTCTCCCAGGCCCCAGCTCCCTTCTATCACTATCTTGTCCTCCTCCCCCGTAACGGGATGGATAGTGAACATCACGCCAGCTGCTTTCGCGTTGACCATTTTCTGCACAACAACGCTCATGAGTACTTTGTCGTGGTCTATCCCCTTCTCTTGGCGATAGAATATGGCTCGTGGGGTGAAAAGCGACGACCAGCACTTCTTAACCTTGAGCAAGACCTCCTCCTCGCCCTCAACGTTTAAAAAGGTATCCTGCTGGCCAGCGAAGCTGGCCCCAAGCAAGTCTTCGGCAGTGGCCGAACTTCTAACGGCGACGGGGACCTTCGCCCTCCCTATCTTCTCACATAGCTTTCTATAGTTCTCAACAATCGCCCTCGCTATATCTTCTGGAACCTCTTCTTCCTCAATGATCCTCCTAATTCTCGCGCTTACGTCTTCAAATGCCTTGGGATCCCTGCTATTCGCGACTTCCTTCAATGCCTCGCTTATCTTGCTCTTAAGGCCAGTTCTCTCTATGAACTCCTTATATGCATGTGAGGTAACAGCAAAGCCTGGCGGTATCGGTATCCCCGCCTTCATCATCTCCCCTAGGTTAGCGCTCTTGCCGCCAACAAGTGCTAGATCGCTCTTGTCTATCTCCTCGAACCACAACACATAGGCCTTCTCCTTCATGCTCTCACTCGAGGCCTAACCTCCTAAGCTCAAGAGGGGTATTTAAGCGCTAGCTCGGCTTAGCACTCGCCCTCTTCGCATAATACTTCTTCATGTAATAGCCAAATTCCTTGTGAGGACCGAAGCTCTCCAGCCCTTGACTATAGAGCTGCTCCCTCAGCTCATCAGCCTTGGACCTCGAGATCTGGTTGGACCTCTCCAAGAAACTTATGACCTCTTCGGCTTCTTGAACGCTCTTGCAACGCCTTATGTAGTCAATGGCATCTGGCATGCCGACTTGAAAGTCCTCGTCGCTCGTCCTAGAGCCTCTGACCTCAACACACATGATCCTCTCTTCCAATTCCCTAGCGAGGTTGGGGTACTTCCTCCTCAGCTCCTCGATGTCCATCTCTATCATGTTACTTCCTCTTCGACCTCTTAGCGGCTACGATTGATATTACGTCGTTCTCTTTTAAAACGCTATCTTCTCCAAGCCTGACCTTCCTTCTAGCATCGACAGCGTATACGAAGCTCTCGCCCAGCTCCGTGTGGATCATGTACGCTAACTCTCGAGCGGTCGTTCCGCGCGGGACCAAGTAGACGTCTGGGAGCACGTTGCCTTCTGTGTCGGTTAAGCTGTCGGGATCGGCGACTGGGTAGACGGGGATCATGTTCAGCCTCTTGAAGTACATTACGTTTAAAACCTCCTGGACCCCCGTAGACCCCCAGACATCTAGAACTCGCTGTTTTATAACCTCCAAAGCCCTCAGTTGCTCTCGAGTTAGCTTCTCACGGTTGACTATCTTGAAGGTACTGTCGCCGGGCGTGTACTCGATCAGCCCCCTTTCGGCAGCTCTTCGTAGAGCCAGCTCTGCCTCAGCACTACAAGGGATCACAACGTCATCGCCATAGGCCTCCTTGAGCCTCTTGACGTTCTCGACGCTCTCGGGTATGTCGCACTTGTTAGCGGCTATGACGAACGGCTTAGCCCTTTCGAACAAGTGCTTGACGAACGCGGTCAAGTCGTCCTCGCTCCAAGTTCCGAGCCTCCTCTCCTTCAGATCGAGCTCCTCGAGAACCTCTCTCACGTGTTTCAAGGAGATCTTCAAGCCGCTTAGCCTCGAGGCCAAGACCTCATCCGTCTTCAACTTGCCGTGCTCTACGGACCTCGCTAGCTTGGCCCAGTCCTGCTTCAGCATCCCCAAGATCCATAAATGGACCTCTCTCTCTATCACTTGGACGTCCAAGAGGGGGTCGTGGGAGCCCGGAGGGCAAGGCCTCCCCTCGGCGTCGGTGGAGCCGGAGGCGTCGACTACGTGTATTATCCCGTCAGCCTCTCGCATTTCGTCCAAGAATTTATTCCCGAGGCCCTTGCCCTCGTGCGCTCCGGGTATGAGCCCGGCGAGGTCTATCACCTTCACGGGGATGTACCTCATGCCATCACGGCATATGGAGTTTCTGGGGTTGTCCTTGACGCTGAACTCCCTGCACACGCACTTGACCTTCAAGTACGCGATACCCACGTTAGGCTTTATGGTGGTGAAGGGTCGTGGCTCTATCTTGACCGGTAACATAGTTAGGGCGCTGAAGAGCGTGCTCTTGCCAACGTTCGTCTTCCCGACTAATGCTACCTCCGGCATTGTGGTTCACTGTACAGCTAAGTAACATTTTACTCGAGGCTATATTTCTTGCCAAGGTATCATGAACTCAAAACGCTAACTATAAAAAGCACACCAATTATAAGACGCTCCAACAATGCGGTGGTAGGCCGATGGCCGAGTTTAAAGTGCTCGTCACCGACGACGTCCACGAGTCCTGCGCGGAAATCCTCAGGTCAAGGGGTTGTCGTGTAACCGTTAAACCCTCGTTAACGAAGGAGGAGTTGATCAAGGCAGTCAAGGAGTACGACGCCATCGTAGTCAGGGGGAGGACGAAGCTCACTAGGGATGTGATAATGGAGGCGCAGAGCCTAAAGGTCATAGGGAGGGCTGGCGTGGGGCTTGACAACATAGACCTCAAGGCTGCCTCTGAGAAGGGGATAAAGGTCGTGGCGTCGCCCCAAGCATCCACGGTCGCAGTGGCCGAAGCGACCATGGCTCTCATCTTGGCGCTAGCTAGGATGATACCTGAAGCCAACAAGATGCTAAAAGAGGGGCTGTGGTTAAAGAGCAAGTTCATGGGTTTCGAGTTGAGGGGCAAGCTCTTAGGCATAATAGGGTTCGGTAGAATAGGCAAGGCGGTCGCCAAGAGGGCCTTGGCCTTCGACATGAAGGTGATGGCCTATGACATAAGGGACATAAGGGAGGAGGCCGAGAGTATGGGCGTTAAGGTCGCTACAACGCTCGAAGAGCTCTTGAGGGAAAGCGACATAATAACGCTCCACATACCACTGAACGAAAGCACGTGGCACATGATAGGCGAGAGGGAGATATCCCTTATGAAGAGAGGTGCCATAATAGTAAACACCTCTAGAGGGGGGATAGTTGATACCAAGGCCCTCTTGAAGGCGTTGAAGGAAGGCAAGCTGGCGGGGGCGGCGTTAGACGTCTTCGAGAACGAACCGCCGAAGACCAAAGAGGAGTGGGAGCTCATAAGGTTGCCAAACGTGGTCGTGACGCCTCACATAGCCTCCCAGACATGGGAGGCTCAAGTAGCGGCCGCGTCGATGATAGCTGAAGAGGTCTACAAGGCCCTTCACGAAACATCGTCTACGGTGCGTTAATAAGGGAAAACCGAGTACTAGTTCGCGGTGGACCCCAAGCATGGCATTGACGATCATAGACTCCCTCAAGAAAGCTGGCTTGACGAGGCTCGAGGCCGAGGTTTACCTCTTTTTAGTCCAAAACCCTCAAGTGAGTGAGAGCGACCTATTAAGCTCACTCAACGCTTCGCTGAGCGACGTTAAGGCGGCCATCGCCTCGCTTTTGCAAAAGGGCCTCGTGAAAGCATTGGATAGCGGAAAGTACGACGCCATCCCCCCGTCAAAGGCTGCCCAGATACTCCTCGACGTCAAGATGAGGTCCATGGAGGCTGAGCTGGCGGAGCTGAGGAAGCACTTGCAGGCAATGAAAAGCGACCTAGAGGACAAGTACTGGGAGAGGAGGTACGGCATCAGAGACGAGCTCCTAATAGAGCCCCTCGACGACCTAAGATCCATGGAGTTTAAGACGGCTGAAATAATATCGAGAGCGCAACGCGACATCTCCATATTCACGGCTTCGTTCGAGTGGTATCCTAAAGTGAGGGAGTTGTTGCTCGACGCGCTCAATCG
>JAAOZJ010000125.1 GCA_011605835.1 Thermoproteota archaeon | reverse complement strand
GGGAGCTTGAGGCGTTGTTTAACGTGTCGAGACTTCAGGGGCTTCGCTTGAACCCTGAGGATGTGTTGAAGATGGCTACGGTGAACGTGCGCAAGGTCAAGAATTTGAAAGTTCCCTCCAACGTGCTAGAGGAGGGAGCGCAAGCCAACTTCGTAGTATTGGATGGCAAAGAGCTGGGCCTCAGATTTTCCAAGAACGTCCATGCCTCCATAGTCAAGAGGGGCTGCGCTGAGGCCGTAATCTTCAGGTACTTCGGGTCGGCTAATCGTAGACCCTCACTATCTCGTAGGTAGTGGTCCTCTGCGCTGGTATCCTCCCGATCCCCTTAATCAGCTCCACGAGCTCTCGAACATCCATGCGGCTCCCGTAGAGAGAACCAGCCTCTCTCGAGATGTTCTCCTCCATCAAAGTCCCTCCCACGTCGTTTGCCCCGGCCTGCAACATCATCTGAGCCATTTTGGGGCCCAGCTTGACCCAAGAGGCTTGGATGTTCTTTATGTACCCCAAGAAGAAGAGCCTCGCGACCGCGTGGACCTTGAGGTCTTCGAGCCAAGAGGTCCCTGCCCTGCTCAAGCCCTCTCTGTAAAGCCTAGTCCTGTAGTGGACGAAGGGCAATAGGACGAACTCCGTAAACCCCTTGGTCTCCGCCTGCAGGTCCCTGACTACCTTCATGTGCCTCACCCTGTGCACGTTATTGTCAACGTGCCCGTACATCATCGTCGCCGTCGTCGGGATGCCCAGCCTATGAGCCTCCTTTATTATCTCAACCCACTGAGCAGTCCTAATCTTGTTCGGGGCTATGACCTTTCTGACTTCGTCGTCGAGTATCTCCGCGGCCGTCCCCGGCATGCTGTCCAGCCCCGCTTCTCGAAGAGCCTTCAGAGTGTCTCTGTAGGTCGTCCCCAGCCTCGAGGCTATGTAGTGGACCTCTTGGGGGGAGAAGGCATGTATGTGCATTTGAGGGACCTTCTCCTTAATCCTCCTTAATATCTCGAAGTAGTAGTCGACTGGCACCTTGGGGTTTATGGCTCCTTGGATGCAGACCTCCGTTGCCCCTTCCTTCCAGGCCTCGTAAGCCTTGGAAACAACTTCTTCGACGCTGAGCAGGTATCCCTCAGGGGAGCCCAAAGGTCTTGAGTAAGCGCAGAAGAGGCACCTTATGACGCACTCATTCGTAAAGTTAATGTTCCTGTTGAACACGAATGTAACGACGTCGCCTACGCACATCTTTCTAACATGATCGGCTACGAGGGCTAACATCAAGGCCTCCTCGTAGCTCGAATTCAACAACCTTAAGGCGGAGCTCTCGTCGATAGCCCTTCCGGATAGGGCCCTTTCAAGAGCATCCGAGAACTCTGGGTCTAGGTTCTTGAGAGTGCTCTCCACGAGCTTCAGGTCAATAGGCATCTTCTCCTCTCCTGACCAGTGCTGTTTCGTCGACTAGGGATTTAACTCTCTCTTTTAAAAGTTCGGGGATCCAGCCTCGAATGATGAACATCGGGTAAACAGGAAGCCTCTCTCGGAGCTTGAAGCCCATGGCCTTTGTCTTCTCGTAGATCTCGCTTATGCTAGGCCAAGGATAAGCTATATTGACAAAGTCTGGTGTTAGAGGAGAAACCCCGCCCCAGTCGTTTACCCCTGCCAGTAGGTATGTGTGATAAGCCTTCAAATTCAGATTTGGAGGGGCTTGAACGGCGACGCTACCCCCTAAAATTAGCCTAGCTATCGCTATGGTCTTCAATGTATCGAGTAGGCTGGGGGGCTTGTGCTTCTCCATGGGCGTCCCCGGCTCAGGCATAAAGTTTTGAACTATGACCTCTTGAATGTGGCCGTACTCGTGGTGTATACTCCTAATAGCCATGAGGGAGTCTATTCTCTCCTCCCAAGTCTCGCCGATGCCTATCAAAATTCCGGTCGTGAAGGGTATCTTCAGTTCGCCAGCCTCTCTTATCATCCTCAACCTGACTTTAGGATCCTTAGACGGCGACTTCTCGTGTGGCATCCCGCTACTCATGAGCCTCTCGCTTATTGACTCTAGCATCAGCCCCATGCTCGCGTTAAGCGGCTTGAGCTCGGCCATTTCCGCCTTAGTCAAAACGCCTATGTTCGTGTGAGGCATCATCTTCTTGGTCTCCTTTAGAACTCTCTCTTCGAAGTCCCTGACGTATTCTACTGTAGAGCTGTAGCCCATCGACCTAAGAGCCTTCCTAGCCTCTGGATGGACCTCTTCTGGCTTCTCGCCCGTGCTCACAAGGACCTCCTTAGCCTTCAACCTCTCACCTTCTCTAACGATATTCATGGCTTCGTCGAAGCTCATATAAGGCTTGCCTTTCTGAGTGCTAAAACCACAATAGGCGCACTGGTTCCTGCAGAACTTGGTCAAGGGAACGAAGACTTTTCTGGAGTACGTCGTCGTCCTTCCGAAATGCTTAATACGGATCGCGAGGGCGGCACTCAGAAGCAATGGTAGCTCCTCAACGTTGGCCTCTGCTAACAAGAGCGCCTCTTCACGCGTCATCTGCTTTCCTTCAACACACCTAGCTAAGACCTCAGAGACTTCCATAACGACCTCCTAGCGCAGCGCAACTTTGAGCCTCTCGCTCTCTTTCATCCCTATTTTCTCTTCTATCACAACATCGTCACAACACTTTAGGGTGAAGATTTTATGCGTTAAAGTTGGCCCTCTAACCTTTCTCAAGCCCTCGATACTGCCTATTACTGTCGGCTTTTGAGCAGGGTCGATAAGCAAAGACGTGTGTGCAGTCATGGGGCGTCGGGCGTCTAACATACTCTTTGTTCCTCGCAGGTAAAACTTAAATTACTTTTTAAGGCTGACTTATTTTTGGGGGTAACGGTTGAAAGGACGGTTAGTGGTTCTTGTAGGAATGTTACTGGCACTAGCTAGCGCCCTCTTGTTGCCGGCGTTCGGTGCCGTCAAGGCGGAACAAGTCAGGGAAATACCTGCAATAGTCTCCACGGACTGGCTCGCACAAAACCTCGATCGCCCGGGCTTGGTGATAATCGACACGAGGAGCCCTGAAGAGTATGGGGCTGGGCATATACCTGGCTCAATAAACATACCTGAAGCCTCGTGGTACACAAACGCGCCTTTCACGGTCCCGCCCGAAGTTTCTTGGATGGAGCTTCCGCCTAAGGAACAGCTCTTCAACTTGCTAGGGAGCCACGGGATATCTAGCGACTCGCTTGTCGTAATCGTGAGCTCTACAAGCGGTCCCGTGGCTCCAGTCCCCCTTGCACTGTACAGGACTGCTGGAGCTGCTAGAGTTGCCATAACTCTGTTATACGCTGGCGTGAAGAACGTCGCCTTGCTAGACGGTGGCTTCGACAAATGGAAGGCCGAGGGCAGGCCCGTGACGACGGTGGCTCCTTCAGTAAAGTCCGTGACCTACGGTGGGGCAGTCAAAGAGGGCATGATCGTCACGAAGGACTACGTGGCTGGTAAAATCGGTAAGGCAGTCATAATAGACGCTAGGGATCTTGTGGTGTACCTGGGCTTTGTCCAGGAGCCTTGGACTGCTAGAGTAGGGCACATACCGACTGCTAGAAACCTCCCAACACCCCTGCTCTACGAGCTGAACATCGACCCGGCAACAGGAGAGGCGAGGTACACAACCTTCAAGAGCTTAGAGTTCGTGAAGTCTTTAGTGAGCTACGTAGTCGGAGAAGACAAAGGGCAAGAGATAATAGTGTACTGCGGGGTCGGCGGTTACGCGAGCACGATGTATTTCGTGTTGAGCGAGGTCCTAGGATACACCAACGTTAAGATGTACGACGGTAGCGCCCAAGAGTGGTCCCACGATTTCAGCTTGCCCATGGTCTACGAAGGGCTCGCAAATGACTATGCGTCGTTGAAGGGCTTGTACACCAACTTGAGCAAGTCATATTCTTCGTCGATCGAGGAGTATACCAAGCTTCAAGGTGAGTACTTTACCCTGCGGGGCGAATATTCAAAGCTCCAAGAAGGATACAAGGAGTTACAAGCCAAATACGAAGCATTAGCAACAACTTCGACGCCGCTCTACTTGACCATAGTCTTCGTGGCCACGACCATAATCTTCTTAGCGCTGTCGATATACTTTGCCGCCAAGGTTAAGGCAGCGAAGAAGGCTCAACGTTAACTATCCTCTCACTTCCACTTCTTCTTTTTGTTAGGGTAAACGAAGGTGAGGAAAGGCTGGCTCTAGGTCGTCCATAATAGTGTAGTGCTGGTCACGTCCGCAAACTTCTGCGGGTCGCTAATGGCTATTGAGCTCAGGGGCCAGGCATCTTAGCTAGGCTTAGAGTAACACATCCATCGCTTGGGCAGAGGCCAATATCAGTAATCAGTAAATTGTCCATGCCTGTGTGGTGATTAGAAAGCAGAAAAGCCGAAGACTAAAGGCCTAAATACGCTTTTTTGACGTATTCGTTCTCGAGAAGCTCCTTACCTGTTCCTTGTAGCACTACTTTGCCAGTTTCTAAGACGTAAGCCCTGTCCGCTATCTTCAAGGCGAGGTGGACGTTCTGCTCTGCCAACAAGATGCTGAGGCCCATTTTCTTTAACTTCTCGATTACTTGAAATATCTCGAGGATCACTTTGGGCGCAAGGCCTTGAGAAGGCTCGTCAAGTATCAGTAGCTCTGGGTTCGACATCAAGCCCCTGGCTATCGCGAGCATCTTTTGTTCCCCTCCACTAAGCGTTACTGCCAGCTGACTTTCCCTTTCCTTCAACCTCGGGAATAGCTCATAGACGAGCTTCAACCTCTCCTCTTTGACTCTCTTGTCCTTTACGTTGTAAGCACCCATCAACAAATTCTCTTTGACTGTCATGGTTCCGAAGAGCTTTCTGTCTTCGGGTACGAGCACCATCCCCTTATCGACTATTTTGTAGGGCGGAAGCTTGGTTATGTCAACGCCCTTGAACTTTATGGTTCCACAAGCTGGCTTTAGTAGACCGACTACGGTACTTAAGAGCGTCGTCTTGCCCGCGCCATTGGGGCCTATGAGCGACACCACTTCACCTTTATTGACCTCTAAGGAGACCCTCCAGAGCACTTGTATGGGCCCACGATAGACGTCGACTTCCCTTACTTCAAGCATAAATTCCACCCAAGTATACCTTAATCACTTCAGGGTCATTTGTCACTTCTTGTGGCTTCCCCTCCGCCAGCTTCTCTCCGTGATGGAGCACTATCACCCTATCGGAGACGTCCATCACAGCACGCATGTTGTGCTCTATCATGACTATCGTTATCCCGTCTTTAGAACGTAGCTCTCTAACAATGTTTAACGCTTGGCTCGTTTCCGTGGGGTTAAGCCCCGCTAGCACCTCATCTAATAGTAGAAGCTTCGGCTTTATCGCTAATGACCTCGCCACCTCGAGCATCCTCTGCTCGTAAATCGTCAACTTCGAGGCCGGCATGTTTCTCTTGGCCTCCAGCCCTAGCCTCTTCAATATCGACGTTATCTCCTGCTCAACGTCTGCCACTTTTTTCTGAGCGCCGCTGAAGAGGCAGGCGGCCAAGACGTTTTCGTATACAGTCATGTTTGGAAACGGCTTTGGTGTTTGGAATGTCCTAGCTATTCCCATCTTACATATCTTATGTGGTGGCCAGCCCGTCACGTCCCTGCCCTCAAACCTTATTGACCCCTCTTCGGGCTTGTACGTGCCAGCTATGACGTTGAACAGCGTCGTCTTGCCCGCGCCATTGGGGCCTATCAAGCCGACTATCTCGCCCCTTTCAACATAGAGGCTCACTTTCCTTAAAGCTACCAGTCCTCCGAAGCGTTTAGTCACGTTGTCAATTTCAAGCAACTTCAAGAGCTTTCACTCCCTTCGTTTTAGCAGTAAAAAAGGCTCCAATTTAAGATATAAGGTTTATTCTCTTGTACGAGCGAGTATAAATCCCATGCGCTTTCTCAACTTTCGGCGATCTCTTCTTCTGAACACGACCAGACGATGAGATTTAAGTACATGGATCCAGCTTCGTTTGCATAGCTTTTAATCATCGACGTCATCAATTTTTGATAGATGGAAAGAACTAGGGGTCTGAGGCAATGGTGCCCCGGGTGGGACTCGAACCCACGACAATCCGGTCTTCAGCCGGACGCTCTCCCTCTGAGCTACCGGGGCCCCTTGACCCTCGAGTTTGATGGGCCCGGTGGGATTTGAACCCACGACCACCCGGTTATGAGCCGGGCGCTCTGCCGGGCTGAGCTACGGGCCCCACCTCAACGGAAACGCGTAAAGGAAATTTAAGGTTTATTCTCGAATTGCTCACATTCAAGGCGAACGCCTTGTGCATTAGCT
>JAAOZJ010000064.1 GCA_011605835.1 Thermoproteota archaeon | reverse complement strand
GCAGGGGGCTCGTAGCCCAAGCTGAGCACACGGTCATAGTCCTAGAAGACGGCGTTGAGGTGACAACGAGCTTTCAATAGCCGTACGGCCTCGGAGGGCCCTTCTCGGGGACGCCGTAGATCATGGATATGTAAAGAGGTCCCTTGCATTTCGCGCACTCGCCAACTCTCTTCAAGACGTAGTCGCCGACTTGAAACTCCCTCTCTTCCTTGTAATCGCACTTCTCGCACTGCAGGACGGTTATCGTCCTCATGCCCCTCAGGGTCACCAAGACTCTTCTCCTCGTAGCAGAAAGCAGCGTGCTAAATATTATGAGCACTATCAACACCAAGAGCAGGTACCACGTCAAAAGGTATGTGTAATCTCCGTTCGACGATATTGGTATTTGGTTAAGCATAATGACTAACCTCCGCAACTAGCCATTGCCCACACCTATGGTGTTACCTATGCCAGCTATTATGGCAACCCCTCCTTCTACCACCTTCTCTCTGACGATCTTCTTCACGACCTCGACCGCCCTGTCCACGGCCTCCGCCAGCTCCTTCCTCATGGTCGACAGGGCCTCCTCGTAGGCCTGCTTGATTATGACCGCGTCTAGGCCGACGCCAAGCTCGAGGGCCACCTGCTCTATTTTGTACTTTTCGGGGCCCGGATCGCCTATGGCGGCTCCGACTCCCTCAGCTACCTGGCCTGTGTTCTCGCCCTCCATCTTAATGGCCGCGTCGACGGTTATTATCCTCTTCAACCTGTCCTTGTACTGTTGAGCCAACTTGGCTATAGCCTCGCCAGGCTTGCCAACTCTACCCCCAGGCCCCTCGGCCTTGACCACGACTAAGAGCCTGCCCTCAAAGGGCACCTCGGCGGCGACGATTTCGTCCCCAATGCTCTTGCACGGGTAGCCCTTCATGAGCTTCGCGGCAACCATGGGGCCCACGCTATCGCCTATGGGCTTGCCCTTCGTGAACGCGTCGAGCGAGTTAAAGTACGCTTCTGCTAGCCTCATGATCATTGGCAAGCTGTACGCTATCTGCATGAGCACTATCATGCTCTTGGTCTTCTTGCCCAAGAGCATATAGTGCCTGACGAACTTGTATATGTAATTCACAGCCCACGCAGCGGCGAAGGATGCCTCTAAGTTAGCCCTCTCATCGCTGTTGGCTTTCGGCGCTACTCTCGCCACCACGTCCTTAAACTTCTCCCTCTCCACGTCTAAGAGGTGCTCCAGCCTCTTCAAAACACCGAACGGATCCCTGTCCACGGGTTCTATGACAAAGAAGTCCATGAACTTCTCGACTTCCTCTGAAGGGTCTTTGTCGGGCTTCCCTAGCTCCTTTATCGCATTCACGAGAACCTCTTTACCCTTCTTGGCCATGGCTTCGAGCTTTAAAGTGGCCCTTTCAGCGTCGCGGAGCCACATGTAGACTTGGTACCTCTGCCCCAGGAACAGCCACATAAACGTGAGCGCAATAAGGGTGATTAAGTACACGATTAGGTACGTGTAGTCCCCTCCTGTGGGTATGAACTGACGAACTTCGCCCGTGCCGAAGATGACCATCACAACTCCTTACGTCTCTTGAAGAGTCTCAAAAAGCAAAGAGAAAAGCTTTTCGTAGGTGTTCGTCCTCTTCGTTGATCGAAAAAGCCTTATACTGGCCCTTAGGAGAAGAAAGTGGGGTTGTCGCCGGCCATAGTGGGCGGGACCCACCCGGTCTCGTCGGAACCCGGAAGTTAAACCGCCCAACGCGCACCCGAGTACTGGGCTCCGCGAGGGCCTGGGAAAGGGGCGTGCTGGCGGCAGCCCCTCGATAAAAGTTTTTAAGGCTCACGTGGAAAGCCTCTTAATGCGGGGCCGTGGTCTAGCAAGGTAGGACGACATCGGGCTGAGCCCGACGTTAAGGGCTCCAGAAGTCCGCGATGGGTCTGCGGACCACCGGGATGACGATCTTCTGGAGCGAGAGACCCGTTGGTCGGGGGTTCAAGTCCCCCCGGCCCCACCAGTTACTTTGACAGCGCGACTAAGTCTTTTTAGAAACCCCCAACCATTTCCTGCTCTCGGGCAACCCTCTGAGTGAGCTCTACTCACAAGAGTGAACTGGAGCCGGGGAGGGGATTCGAACCCCTGTAAAGCGGGTCTGCAGCCCGCCGCCTAACCACTCGGCTACCCCGGCCTACAAGACAGGAAAAAGTCGAACCTCTCTTATAGCTTTCGAAACATGGGCCCCCTACTCGTAATGGCGGGAAGCTTTTAGATAACCCCAGTAATTTTAGAGTAGTCGTTTGGGGCCGTAGGCTAGCCTGGTAGACTGCGAGGCTCGGGCCCTCGTGACCCAGGTTCAAATCCTGGCGGCCCCACCAAAAGTAGCTCGAGCCCGTCGTCAGGCCCTCAATCAAGATCTTAGACTTAAAATTCGACGCTCTTTCTAAGCTGTGAAGGCCTTTGAAGTCATAGCTCGATCCTCTCAAACTTGTTGGAAGTCGCTCGGGGCACGACAGCGCAACCCTCTTATCCTTCAAAGGAAAGAAAATTACACGTGGTCAGGGCTTACATACACATAAGGGTCGAGCCAGGCAAGGTGCCCGACGTCGTGAAGCAATTGAAAGCGATACCAGAGGTGAAGGAGGTGCACTCAGTCACGGGCCCCTACGACGTGATAGCCAAAGTCGAGGTCGCGGACACGAAGGCGTTGACTGACTTCCTCATAACTAGGATACACAAGATAAGCGGGATAAGAGACACGATGACTTCGATAATTCTCGACTAACACCTAACGTCCTTGTACCCCCTTTATTTGACAAGTTAAGGTTAAATTTAGCTTTGGAGCCTTAGAAGGCTCGGCGACGCGGATGGGGGACATAGAAGCCGACGTCGTTATAATTGGTTGTGGACCAGCGGGGATATTCACCGCCTTAGAGTTAACTCAGAAAAGCGATCTAAGGATAGTGATGGTTGACAAGGGGCCTGACATAGAGAAGCGCATATGCTTCACTCGGATGGGTCGTGAGTGCGCCGGCTGTAGCCCATGCGCTATGCTGTGTGGTTGGGGTGGTGCAGGAGCTTTTAGCGACGGCAAGCTGACTCTGTCAGCCGACGTGGGCGGCTGGCTGGAGAACTACGTGGGAAGAGAGGAGCTCCTTCGGCTGATTGACTATATCGACAAGGTGTACCTGGCCTTTGGAGCTCCCACCACGGTCTTCGGCACCAACACCGACGTCATAGAAGAGCTGCAGAGGCGTGCTCAGCTGGCTGGCTTAAAGCTGATTCCTGTGAAGATCAGGCACCTCGGTACTGAGAAGTGCGCTGACGTGATAAAGGCCATGAGGGACTACCTCTCTAGCCGTGTGAGGATACTTACGGAGAGGCAGGCGACGAGGGTTCTAGTGGACGGCTCAGTGGTAACGGGGGTCGAGCTAGCTGGCGGAATTAAAGTCCGGGCCAAGTACGTCGTCCTCGCGCCTGGGAGGAGCGGAGCCGAGTGGCTCAAGAAGATAACCAAAGAGCTAAACCTCAAGGCGTACAACAACCCGGTCGACATAGGCGTCAGGGTCGAGGTTCCGGCCCCAGTCATGGAGCCGCTAACGAGGTACTTGTACGAGCCCAAGCTGATCTATTACTCGAAGTGCTTCGACGACCAAGTGAGGACCTTCTGCTTTAACCCCTATGGCGAGGTAATCACGGAGTTCTACGAGGACGTCATGACCGTTAACGGCCATAGCTTCTTGAATAAGAAAACCAAGAACACCAATTTCGCGATCCTCGTCAGTACGTCATTCACGGAGCCGTTCAAGGAGCCAATAGCCTATGGGAAGTACATAGCCCGCTTAGCGAACTTGCTGAGTGGGGGTATAATAGTCCAGAGACTCGGCGACCTCGAAGAAGGCAGGAGATCGACACCCGAGAGGATTAAAAGGAACATAGTAGAGCCCACGCTTAAATCCGCCACACCAGGGGACTTGAGTTTCGTCCTCCCTTATAGATACTTGGCCAACATATTGGAGATGCTTCAAGCAATGGACAAACTGACTCCTGGCGTCTATTCAAGACACACACTATTATATGGCGTTGAGGTCAAGTTTTACTCCTCAAGACTAGAGCTGACGAAGGAACTCGAGACCAAGGTCTCGAATCTCTATGCCATCGGAGATGGCGCGGGCATAACAAGAGGCCTGATTCAGGCATCTGCATCGGGCGTGGTCGTTGCCAGGAGCATACTTCAAAGAGAAGGCTTTTCACTAGAGCTTACTAGTGAGAACCTCCCCAAGAACGTCCCATCTAATTTATAGACGTACCCCTTTCGTGGGTCAATGAGCTTTCTGAAGATCGGACTCAGTCTTTGAAACGAGCTCTTGCACAAGGGGCTGTATCCTAGATAATCATTGTAGGCAGGATGAACTATCAACCTCTTGATGTTGAAGTCGACTCTGAGGAGCATCTTCGCCCTCTCCCTTGCTCTCTTCCCAAGGTAGTAGACAACCCACACTCTCTTCTCCCCACAAGGTAATGACACCGAAGGGTGAAGGTGCCCCATCATGAGGACAT
>JAAOZJ010000081.1 GCA_011605835.1 Thermoproteota archaeon | reverse complement strand
CTACAGGCTGGGCAAGGGGCTCATAGGGAAGACCATAGACTGGATACCGGGGAGGGGCAAGATAGAGTACGAGTTCTAGCTCGATCCCCTCTTGACCCTCTCCACTTTAATTCTTTAGATCGTGCATTTTTATCAGGCTGTTTTGTGACACGTAACAGCAGTTCTCGCTTTTTGCACTCCCTTATTCCACATCAAAAAGACGTTATACCAACCCTTATGGAAGTACAAAAGCGAGATTATTGTGGTTATTATATCACGACATGTACTCAAGGCTGAGGATTGGGGAGACTACGAAGGTCGAAGCGGGTCCTGTCCTCGTTCTCGTCCATAAGCCCTTTTGACTTCCTCGAGCAATTCCTTATTCCCTGCTAAGAAGACCCCCCTGAAAAGGGCCTCCTCGGAAAGCCTTCGTCTTTCCCTTGCTACCTTGAAGAACTCCTCGATAGTCATCACCCTGGGCTCCACGTCGAGCGGGAGCTTCGAGTTTATGTAGGCTGAGATCCTCTCCAAGGGGTTTTTCGGAGCATCCCTAACCACTATCAGCAAATCGATGTCAGAGGACGGGGAGTAATCGCCCTTGGCTAAAGAGCCTATGAGAACCACGAGCTCGGCCAACCCCCTCCTCACTAAGTCCTCGGCGTATTCCCTCACTTTTTTGAGTACAAGGTCGTAGTCAAGCTTGTACACCCTTATTTCTGCAGAACTCGATGACCTCTCTCGCATACCTCACCGCCCTCTCGGCATCTCTCTTCGTGTAGTAGTCTAACGGAGCGCCCTCGCTATGAAAGTTAGGATACCTAGTCGGAATGTAATGTCTGTCGAGCTCCTTGGCCTTGTCTATGAGATCGACATCAGGTTTGAGGTCCTCCGGCAAGCTCTCTAACATCCTCGACACGGAGTGTCCCCAGACCTCCATGTTCCTGCTCTCGTAAAGGGCCTTGACGGCCTTCTCGGCAGCCTGTTGGGCTGCGAAGCAAGCCCATTCGTAGTCTCCCATTTCCAGAGAGCGCTCTGCATGGGCTAAGTCCCTAAGTGCCTGTCTCATCCAATCCCTAGCCCTAGAGACCATCAAGTCTCACTTTAGGGCCCTCAAAGCTATTCGAGGTCAAGGTCGATTTAAGACTTTTCCTTAACCTACTTAGGTCTCGACGAGCGCCTTGGATGGCATTGAGGTAGTCAGCTTCTTAAGCTTGTGACAAGGAACAACCGAGTCAGTGGTGGAGAGTGGTGCTTTTGCGCTTTAGAGAGGAGATAGGGACCCCTTTACTCGAAGGCGCGACTAAGATCTTGCTCTTAGGCGCTGGAGAGCTTGGCAAGGAGATAGCAATTGAGGCCCAGAGGCTCGGAGTAGAGGTCGTGACAGTGGACAGGTACGACATGCCCCCCGCAAGCCACGTGGCCCACAGGCACTACACCGTCAACATGCTCGACGGCAAGGCCCTGAAGGCCATAGCGAGGAGGGAGAGGCCAGACGCCATAGTCCCCGAGATAGAGGCGATAAACACCGATGCCCTCCTCGAGCTGGAGGAAGAGGGCTTCTTCGTCGTGCCGAACGCCCGAGCGGTCAAGATAACGATGGACAGGATATTGCTTAGGAGGCTCGCGGCCGAGGAGGCTGGGGTCCCGACCTCTAAGTACATGTTCGCCGAGAGCCTCGAGGAGCTCGAGGATTGTTGCGAGAAGCTGGGCTACCCTTGCTTGGTGAAGGCCCAGATGAGCAGCGGAGGCTTGGGCTCGACCGTAGTCACCGACAGGAGCATGGTAAGGACGGCCTACGAGAGGGCCTTGAAGGAGGCTAGGGGGTTCAGCAGGCAGGTGATAGTCGAGCAGTTGATAAACTTCGACGTCGAGGTGACGGTCTTGACTCTAGCCCACTTGGACTTGGACGGCAAGGTAGCCGTGACGCCGCTGGAGCCCGTAGGCCACGTTAGGTCGACGGGCCACTACCACGTGAGCTGGCAACCGCTGTTCGACATAGACCCGAGCACCGGGTTGTCGAAGTCGTCCTTCGAGGGCTACGGAGGACCCATGCACTTGATGGAGGACCCGCCGGTGGACGGCCTCAGGTGGAGGTCCAAGTGGAACGGCAAGAAGATCGACGCCGAGAAGGCCAAGGCAGTCAAGGAGATGTTGTGGGAGACCGCTAAGAAGGTCGTAACGAAGCTCTTGGAGACCAAAGAGGGGTTGAGGGGGCTGGGGATCTTCGGTTGCGAGATCTTCGTCAAGCTGGGCGACGAGGGCGAGAGGCCGCGGGTGTTCTTCAACGAGGTGTCGCCTCGACCCCACGATACTGGCATGGTGACCTTGGTCACTCAAGACCAGTCGGAGATGGCCCTGCACGTGAGAGCCATCTTGGGCCTCCCTATACCGGAGGTCAAGGTCTTGACATGCGGGGCGAGCCACGTTATATTGGCCAAGGTCGGAGGTGCGTGGGCGCCTAGGTATGGAGGGGTAAGCGAGGCGCTTAAGATACCGGGGATCCAGCTGAGGCTCTTCGGCAAGCCGGTAACGTACGTCGACAGGAGGATGGGGATAGCCCTGGCGATAGCTGACTCAGTGAACGAGGCGAGGTCCAAGGCCATGAGGGCGGCCCACGTAATCGAGGGGGCGATGAAGTACGGCTAAGCCCTTGGTGGCCGTCATAGCAGGGAGCAAGTCCGACGAGAAGATTGTTGAGGAGGTAGCCTCGACGTTAAGGGAGCTCGGCATAGAGCATGAAGTGCAGTACCTCTCAGCCCACAGGAACCACCCCCAGCTCGAGGAGTACGTTAAGAGGAGCGAGGCCAAGGTCTTCATAGCGATAGCCGGGATGGCGGCTCACCTGCCGGGCTTCATTGCCTCGATAACTGAAAAGCCTGTGATAGGGGTGCCAGTGAGCGGCAAGCTCCAAGGGCTGGACGCGCTCCTGTCGATGGTGCAGATGCCGAGGGGCTTCCCCGTGGCAACGGTCGGCATAGACATGGGGGCCAACGCTGCGATACTCGCAGCTCAAATACTGGCGACGAGCGATCAAGAGATAGCCCAGCGCCTGAGGCAGTGGAGGAAGGAGAAGTTCGGCTGGACAGGGCCTTGTTAGGGCATTGCGGGCATAAAGCGATTGCTACCACTACTGGATTCCATGCCTTAACGAGAAGGGGCTGTCACATCGTGCGCTTTAGGGCCGAGGAAAAGGGATAAATTGCAATCTCAACTTTTGGTGGGTAGGTGCCATAGAGCTTGGGCTTTGCAAGCGAAGTGCAACGCCTCGCAAAGATGGTCGCCTCCTCCAACAAGGTAGTGGCCCTGACGGGAGCTGGCATATCGACTGAGAGCGGCATACCGGACTTCAGGGGCCCCAACGGACTATGGAAGCGCATAGATCCAAGCCTAGCAACTATTCAAGCCTTTAAGCTCTTCCCAGAGGTCTTCTGGCACTTCATGGTCGGGATCGCGGGCTTGATACTGAAGGCAAAGCCCAACAGGGCCCACTACGCCCTCGCCGAGCTCGAGAGGATGGGCAAGCTCAGCTCCGTCATCACCCAGAACGTCGACGGCCTCCACATCAAGGCCGGCTCGAGGAACGTGATAGAGCTCCACGGGAACGTGAGGGAGG
>JAAOZJ010000005.1 GCA_011605835.1 Thermoproteota archaeon | reverse complement strand
GCAGAGAACGCAAAAAGGTGTGAAAGATGGTTGAAGAGGAGGTTATCATAAAGAAGGCTGGCTGTCATAGCGGCGAGCCAGGTTGTTGGCTTCGATGCGGCCTTCTGGTGTACGTCGACAAGAAGAGTGGCAGGATCGTTAAGGTTGAGGGCAACCCAGAGCACCCGGTGAGCAGGGGCTACGTCTGCAAGGAAAGAATAAACCACATGATAGACTTCATCTATCACCCCGAGCAACTAATGTACCCGCTCAAGAGGGTTGGCGAGAGGGGCTCAGGCAAGTGGCAGCGGATATCTTGGGACCAAGCCCTAGACGAGATAGCCACCAAGCTTAGGGAGCTCATGGATAAGTACGGTCCAGAGTGCATAGCCTTTGTGGAAGGCACTTACAGGACGGACCTCTACTGGGCTAGGTCCAGGTTCATGTTCGCCATAGGCAACCCAGGCAACGTGTCCTCTCCGGGCACAGTATGCTCCACATGTGATGTGGCGATGCAGTACTGCATATTCGGAGCCAACACCCACACGCCAGACATATTGAATTCCAAGTGCATCGTCCTTGACAGCAGGCACCCATCCGAGTCCCTGCCGCTTCAATGGCATGCCTTGATGGAGAGGAGGAGAAGAGGAGAAGACTTCAAGCTCATAGTGTTGGATCCGAGGTTCACGGAGGAAGCTAGGAACGCCGACTGTTGGTTGCAGCTTAGGCCGGGGACCGATGCGGGCGTCTTCTTGGCTTGGATGTACATAATGTTGAGGGATAACATCTACGACAGGGAGTTTGTCGAGAAGTGGTCCAATGGACCTCTCCTCCTGAGGACCGACAAAGATTGGTGGCTAACCGAGAAGGACGTGGTGAAGGGTGGCAGGGAGGACAGGTTCATAGCCATGGACAAGAAGAGAGGTCCGGTGGTCTGGGACCCAGCGATGTGTCAGTTCTACACGTTGAGCGGTGAGCCCATACCGGATGAAGAGGTCAAGGTTGAGCTCGAAGGCTACTTCGACATCGAGACCGTCGACGGGCAGAAGGTGAGGTGCAAGACGGCCTTCACGGCCTTCAAGGAGAGGATAATGGAGTACCCGCCGGAGAAGATGGCCGATGTGACTTGGGTGCCGAAGAAGCTGCTGGAGGAGTCCTGCAAGATCTACGCGACGACGAAGCCTGCCTGCATGTACAGGGGCGTGGCCCCAGACCAGATCGGCAGGGCCTCCATGTCCGTTGAGATCGCCAGGTCCACGCTTAGGATCCTGACGGGCAACCTCGACATCGTCGGCGGAGACATAATGACCCAGCCAGGTCCGGAGATAGGCGGGAGGATGTTCCTGAGGGAAGCTCTCTTGGACTATCAGGACCACTTGACCCCGGAGATGAAGAGTAAGCAGCTCGGAGCAGACAAGTTCCCGATAATGGCTTGGCCCATGTTCGACTTGGTCAAGCCGCACTACAGAAGGGTTTGGAGGATCAACCCCTGCGTGTCAGGCCACATGTTCGGCATAAACTGGCCAGTCTTAGCTAGGGCCATACTGACCGGAAAGCCGTACCCGATAAAGTGCCTGATCATCTGGGTGGGCAGCCCCGCAGTCTGGGCCCCCAATACCAAGCTCGTCTACGAGGCCCTGAAAAGCCCTAACCTCGAGCTAACAGTAGTCATAGACAGATGGCTGAACCCCTCGTGCACGTTTGCGGACTACGTCCTCCCGGCTTGCACGAAGTCGCTTGAGAGGCCCTATGTTGCAACCTTCGAGGACTTTCACCCGGGACTTACTGTGTGGGAAAGGGCCATCGAGCCCCTAGGCGAGAGAAAAGACGAGTATTGGATATTCAGGGAGCTTGCAAAGAGGTTGTTGCCCCCAGAGAAGTGGAAGGATGCATTTCCATGGGAAACCCTCGACGAGGCCGACAATTACAGGCTGGCCTCGATAGGCCTAACGCTAGAAGAAGCCAAAGACCTGTATGTAATATCGACATGGACCCCGAGAAGCTACGAACACATAAACCCCAGTACGGGCAGGCCAAGGGGCTTCGGAACGCTGACGGGCAGGGCAGAGCTCTGGGTCTCGGTATTCAAGAAGCTAGGCCTAAGCCCCTTGCCCTACTACATCGAGCCCTACGAGAGCCCGGTGACGCAACCCGACGTAGCCAAGGAGTACCCGTTGATACTTGGGACTGGCGGAAGGTTCAGGCCGCAGTTCCACTCGGAGCTGAGGCAGTGGGGTATGGGCTTAAGAGAGCAACACCCAGAGCCAACCGTAGAGATACACCCAGACACCGCAAGGGAGCTGGGAATAGCCGAGGGCGATTGGGTCTGGATTGAGACCAAGAGGGGCAAGATCTTGATGAAGGCTAGGATCTCAAGCGCCATCCACCCGAGGTGCGTCAACGCAGAAGCGAGTTGGTGGTACCCGGAGCTACCTGGAGATCAGTATTGGTGGTACGGCAACTGGATATCGAACGCCAACGTCTTAACGCTGGACGACTTGGAGACGTTGGACCCCTACACTGGTTCGTGGCAAAACAGGGCGTTGCTCTGCAAGGTCTACAGAGCGACGGGTCTAGTACCATTCATGCAATTCCCGAGGAACATAAGGCCCTCCTGAAACCCCACTTCATCTTTTTAGAGAGCACCATGACAAGAGCTTCTTAGCTTCACCGCACGGCCTCAAGGCTCATAAATTCACGCAGTTCCTTGGGATTATAGGTATGGCTTCACCTCCCGCCTACTATAATCTCCATCACCATTTTTCCGATTTCTCCTCGCTTTACTACTTCGGAGTTGTCTTCCACGTTTAGAAGCAGGTTCAAGAGGTGCTTGACCTCGACGCTTTGTTGAAGGCTCCAGAACGTACTGGCGCATGTGTAACAATAAACAACCATCAGTGAAGCTCCTGTACCTGCAAATTCGCTCAGCCTCCTCTCAACAAGGGTTAACGGAAGAGCCATATCGCTACATGAAACTAAGCCGCCAGCGCCACAACATAGCGTTTTCCTCTTGGAGTGTGCCATCTCGATTATCCTGCACTCAGAAAGGGTCTTCCTCACTTGTTCAGCGAAGACTCCTTCAAAGCGATCTGGGCAACTATCATGGATCGTTAACGTCATGCCTTCAGGCTTACGCTCAAAATAATCCTTTAAGACCTCGTATGGCGTTGTTACTTCGTAAAAACTCGGAAGCTTGGATTTAAGGTAATAGAAGCAATTGGGGCAAGCTGTGATTATTGTTTTGCAGCCGCGTTTCTTAAGCTCTACCACCAGCCTATTATCAAGCCACTTCCTCGCCCTCGACTCCAAGCCCGAATCGTAAAGGGGTTTGCCGCAGCATACGTCGAGAACCCCGACATCCCCCAGCTCCTCAGCTAAGAGCTCATATAACTTCGTGACTGCTTTGGGCGAGAAGCAGCTCATTGAGCAGCCTGGGAGAAAGGCGTACCTAAAAGTTCTCGGAACGTAACCACTGAAGTTTATGTTCATCCGCTCCTTGAGCGCATCGACAAAGAATACCGGTTCGTCAGGAAAGTAGATCCTATAGCACGTGTTTTGTTGCACGAGTGACTCAGCTAAGCTATGTCGACTGTCGAGCATCATTTCGACTACCTCGACTTGGTTTGGACACACAGCTCTGCATAGCCCGCACAGAAAACATAGAAATTGACATCCTCGAACCCTTTCATCCCCCTTCAAAAGGCCTTCCGCTATTTCTCGAGGATTCTTACCCAAGTTATAGAGGAAAACGCACTCTTCGACACAGATGTTGCATGAAACGCATTTGTCAAGAACCAAGGTTAAAGAAGACATGTAGAACCGAGTTACACTACTATATCTGGCATCAAATAAGGTTGTCGTTTGAAGATGTACTCCCCTACGTATCCGTTACTAAAATACCAGATGATCTCAAGTCCTGCTCGTCATAAACGACGTTAACTTCGCCTGCCCCCTCATGCCTTCGCCTGCCCCTCCAACTCTCCGTAACTTGATGATCGTCAGTTTTCGAGTGGCGGGAAACGAAACATTGTACACCTGCGTCCTATTGATCGTGACTACGTGGATTTTGCTATTGTGAGCGTGCCCGTGAATGACTAAGTGCGGGCCACGTCTTCCCACTACTTCCTCAAGCCTGCTTGACCCCATCTCAGGCCAAGCCCATCGGGGCTCTCCAGCAAGCGTCTTAAACGTAGTGGAGTAATGTGAGAGCAGGATCACATAGTTTGCTCTCTTGAAATCCGGAGATGCGAGCACTTCATCTATCTTCTTGAGCCTTTGTTCGTACACCTGATCTATGTTTGGTATGTTCTTCCTCTGCCACGCTGTTGGTCTGTCAAGGCAACCCCTCGTTCCGAAAATGCCTAGCTCAAGTCCCTTGACGTTTATCGTCGTGTGTTCATCGTTTAGCCACGTGACACTATCGTAGCTTTTCGTTATCTGCTCAATTCTGTCGTCGTACTCCTCGTTGCCGAAGCAGGCCACTACCCTGCAGCCATCATACCTACTTCTGATGGCGTTTAAGACGTTCTCGTACTCCTCAACTCGGCCTTTGTATACCATATCTCCAGCGAGGAGCATAAGGTCCACGTCGGGGCTATTGTTCAACACTCTCTTGAAGTCCTCCAAGTACTTAGGTGAGTGAACGTCGGCTATCGCCCCCACGGTCACCTCGCTTGCCAACCTTCAACACCACGAACCATATCTGTAATACTCTTGACGATACTCGGAATTTAATGTTATTGACAGCGCCCGCGATCGCTAAAAGTCTATATAGCCCTCCGGTCGAGTAGTTCACGGCGGATGAAGAGATGACGGTCTAAGAGCAACAAAGCGATGACATGTGATGGGCGGACTGACGCCCTCAACTCCAAATAATTTGCGTCGGTCGTCTTGAAAGTACGGCACAAGGCCTCTCAACGAGCACGATGTGGTTATTTGCTTGAAGGCCACTCTAACGTCTTGGCGATCTTATAAGGACCATTCTTCTCATAAAGCTCCCTAACTCGACTTGGCCAATCGTCAGGGTTGAAGCCATGCTGAGCTAAGAAGGCCGTGGCCCACCTAGTCAGCCCATGGCCCACGCAACCGGTCCATATTTCTCGATTCTTGACCTCCTTTATCTTAAAGGCTAAGACGTAGTGGGTGTAGTGTATACTTGCCGCTGTTATCTCCAACCACTCGGCCTTATCTCTTTCCCCCCTGTAAGGCAGGTAGCACTCCACATCTAATGTGGGTATCCTCTCACGCGAGGAGATGTCGACTCTCCTCTTGCTGGCCTCCTCGCTCGATAAGTAGAAGGGAGCCCCCACGACCACCCTCCATTCAAGGTCCAAGACCTTGTCGACTAGCTCTACGGTCCTCGACACGACCTCGTCCCTTATCCTGGCGACGTCGCTTGGAGAGCCCAAGTAGACCATCTCCATTCGCCAGAATTCGTTGGTCCTAGCAAGCCCCTCGACCCCGCCAGCCTCGTTCCTCCACGTCCACCCGCCCATGCACTCGTAGACCTTTATGGGGAGGTCCTCCAGCCTGACGGTTTCCTCGCTGAAGAACTGATAGAAGGGCGGGCACTGAACCGCGTCGAGGACGTACTCGGGCTCGCCCAATATCTCCTTCAGCAAGTCCTTACGTATGACTCTCTTGAGGGCGTACTCCCTTTTGTATTCGTCGAAAGCGGAGGGGTCTCTAGGCGGCACGCACACGTAAAACATGCCCTCCGGAAGGTGCTCGACATAGCTCGAGAGCTTCGCCAGCACGTTCATTGGTATGAGCCTGGGAAACATCCACTCCTCGAAGCCCAGAGGCCTGCAGACTTGCTCTACTATCAGATCCCTCATGACCTTTAAGAGTCCGACCATGGGGGCCGTGAAGATCCATTGTCCCTTCGCCGGGAACCTCTTGATCCATCCTAACCTCTCAGCTTCTGCAGCGACCTCGACATTCACTCTTATGTCCTTCGGCCTCGACTGCTCAAGCACGAAGCCGAAGGGAACCAGCTTCGCCTCCTCTGTCGGGGCCTCGACGGCACTCTCTAGCATTCTCTTCACGAGCCTGTCGACAAGCCTCGCTTCGAGGTCCTCCTCGCCCAGCTCTCTGAGCCTTATCAAGAGCCCTTCGCCAACCCTTTCTACTGAGCCCTTGTTACCCACGAGCCTCAAGACCTCTTGGAGGTCGCCCTTAAAGCGAGGCACCTCGACTTCGTAAGCCGACGCTCCGAGGCCTCTTATGCCTATTCTGAACTCCCTTCCTAGCACCGAGCCCAAGTAGTTCTTCAATCTAAATAACGCGTCGTGTGCTCTAACGTACCTACCGGACTCGATTTCGACGTAAACCCTTTCATCGTTCACTGACCACTTGACCACCCTCGCTGCTTCGCTTTCCTTGTCCTTTGGCGCTCCTTTGATGAGTAAAGTCCTGTTAGCTTCGCCTATTAGCTCCGAAAGTCTCTTGATAACCACATCATCTAATTGCTTGCTCAAGACTAGGTAGCCCTTTAGGTAGAACCTCATGCGCTCTTCACCTTCACGACAACTTCACGCAACTGTTCTCCCCAACCAAGAACACGTCTTCGTGCCTCACCCCAAATCTTCCTTTGACGTACACGCCGGGCTCCAAGGTTATGACGTTCCCACCTTCTAATATATCTTCGCTTAAAGAAGATATGATAGGCTTTTCGTGAACTGAAAGGCCTAGGCCGTGGCCTAGGCCATGCAGAAAATATTCATGTAGCCCCTCATCTTCCAAGAGCTTTCTGGCCTTCGCGTTGAGGTCAGAGGCCCTAACCCCACTCTTTACGTCTAAGGCCACGGCGTTTTGTACGTCAATTACACACGTCAAGGCTCTTTCCGCCTCTGGATTACCCCCGACGATAAACGTTCTCGTGATATCCGAACAATAACCTTGGACCCTCACTCCCACGTCTATTACGACACTATCTCCCCTCTCTACTCGCTTTGCTGACGGTCTAGCGTGAGGGTACGAAGACCTCAAGCCCGAAGCCACGATGACGTCGAAGGCTAGGCCTTCTATGTCCTCCTCCCATAGCGCCCT
>JAAOZJ010000023.1 GCA_011605835.1 Thermoproteota archaeon | reverse complement strand
GAGCAGGAAGGGCTTCGAGGAGCTGTACGAGAAGATACCCGCCCCCAAGCCCGACTTCGAGGAAGCCTGGAGGTTGACGGGAGGCAACCCGAGGATGCTCTCCCAGCTCTACGAGGCAGAGTGGGACGTGGAGAGGGTCGTAACTTGGCTCATAAGGGCGAAGGAGCTGACGAAGGATTTCGTGAAGAGGTGGAGGCCTCATCTAGAGAGGGTGGTTGAGGACCCTCAGAGCTTGTGGGAGGAGGACTTCCCAGAGAGCTTTAGGGAAGAGCTGATGGTGAAGAACTTGATAGTCTACAACATGTACGAGAGAGATCCTCGGTTCTGGATAGACGAGCCCCCGCCCGAAAAGGACCTGGAGCTAGGGATAGGCAAGGACGTCGCCTGGCAGACGCCATTACATAGAGAGGCCGTGAAAAGGGCTATGAAGCAACCCTAGTGGAGATGAGCATCTAGGAGCAAACGACAATTCAAAGGAAGGACGAAGAGGGCTTTGTGGCGTGCCGTCCCCAGCCCCTCAGTACCTCTCTCTCAGGGTCTTGAGGTCTTCCAAGAACCTTATCCTCTTGGGGATCGGCGGGTGGGAGCTTAGGAACTCCCCTGGCTCGCTGGCCTCCACCTTCTTGAGCCTCTCTACGACCTCGTCGATGTCCACGTCCCTGACGGCGCTTGGGCTGGGTGCGCGCCTGTAGAACGGGTTGGCGACGGCCTCGGTGAAGGCGTATATGAAGAGCGCCCTCAGCTTGCTCTGGGCGACCTCGCTAGCGGCCGACTCATCGTACCTATAGTAGACGTGGAGCCTGGCCAAGGCCCTCTGCATCGAGGTCGGGCTCGTCACGGAGGCCCCGTGGGCGTCGGCGTAGTACTCCCTGAGCCTGCTGAAGGCCAGCACCAGTATCTGAATCACGAAGCTCAGGACTATCGCTGCCACCCCGGTGAGCATGAAGAAAATGCCGCCTCCTCCTCTCCTGTTCTCGCTCGACATAGCCGAGTAGTAGAACGAGCTCTGTATCAGCATGAGGCCTAGGTAGTAGAGGAAGCTCGGTATCAAGCCCATGAACAGCATCACGGCGTTGTCGCCGTGCCTGTGGTGCCCGAGCTCGTGCCCTATCACGGCCTCGAGCTCATCCTTTCTGGCCATCCTCAGCATCTCGGACGAGACCGCGACCCACCTTCCGGCGAGGAAGTTCCCGTAGGCGAAGGCATTGGGCGGCCCGTTGACCACCACGGCCTTGGGAGACTTGCTTAGCCCTGACCTCTTAGCGATCTCGTCGACCATGCGCTGGAGCTCTGGGTCGTGCCTAGCCCCGTAGCTCAAGTTAATGATCCACGGGGAGATCAGGTAGATGACCCCGTTCATCAGGAGAACCACGATCAGAACGTACAGGGCCGCTCCGCTTACAGCATACGGATTGGTGAGCCAGCCCAGTATCGCTAGGAGGACGAGCACACCTGCAAGCCCTCCAACGACTATAATGAGCCCCAATAACGCCATCGAGGCCCTGAGCGACAGTTTCCCAGAGACCCTCTTGGCGACCCTGGGGGCTATGCTCTGGGCAGCAACGAACATCACTAACATGCCGAGCACGTAGGCTATGAGTATCGAGAATAACATCACGGGATCGAAGAGGAAGAGGAACATGGTTATCGGCCCTCTCCCGCTTTATATCCAAGCGCCCTTAAAAGCGTTTTTACTTAACGCGAAGTGCCTCGGCATCGTCGAGATGCATGACCCGCAGATTTGGCTGAGCTATACTCATAGTCCTCTCTCGCAGACTTCGCTCCACGATAAGCATTCGCATATGCACACCACATAAAGCCCTAAAAGGGCTGAAGGGCATGGGGCTACGCGGCCTAGGTGGGCCATGTGCCTTGGATTCCAGCAAAGCTTATTCGAGCTCACGACGTTGACTAAACGAGTGAGTAAAGTTGAGCTGGAACAAGGACGTCAGCTCTAAGGAGCTCTTCTTGGAGGGCTTGAAATTGTTACGCAAAGGGGTTCTCTTAATGATTATCGCCAGCGTTGTGGGTGCTTTGGCCGTCGGTCTAGCTCTTTGGTTGTTCGTCGTATGGCTGACCCCGTTGCACGTAGCGATCCCCACGCCCCAGTGGGGCATCGTACCCCCAGAGGCGACGAAAGCCCCGGAGAAGCTCTTGGAAGAGCTCTTGGCCCAAACGCCCTACGTTGTTGCTTTGGGGGTCCCTCTCCTAGTCATGATGCTAGTTGCAGTAGCCCTTGCCATAGTCGGCCTTTGGGCCCTCTTCGTGCCCGGCGCCAAGAAGCTCGGGAGGGCGAGCGCTGAATTCGGCACGGCTTCGACGCTCATCTGGATAGGGTACTTCTGGGGCGTCCTGGTACTGGTCGTAGCGCCCTTCGCAGGCCTCGGATGCATAATCTGCTTCGCTCTCGTCCAGAACGTCCCAGCTGTGTTGTCGGCGACCGTGGGGACCTTGATCGGGGTCTTCGTGGGCGCCGTGCTGGCGCTCATAGGGTTCATCGGCTCTATAGTCCTAGCCTTCAAGCTGTACGAGCTCGAGAGGGACTCCTTGTACCTCGCCGCTGCCATATCGTTGATAGCCTCCTTAGTCCTGAGCTTCGGGGGGCTCGTACCGTACGCGGGACCTCTCATCTCGATAGCGGCTTCGGCCTTGGGCTTTATAGCGTTGATCCTGCTATATGCGGCGCTTGGAGGAAGCATAGCGAGAGCCAGCTCGACCACCACGCCTCCCGCCCTCTCGTAACCACTCAACCAAATTCTTCAGGCAACCGTCGCCCATGGCCAATTAACGTCGTGAAAGGGCTTTTACTCTAGGCCCGCAGAAATTCAGATAGGTGAGCGACATAGGCCTTCGAAGAGCCAGAGCTCGATTGCAACGCTCGACTAAGGCCAACTTGAAGTGGGGCCACCCGAGGGTCGAGCCCAATTACAAGCGAGAGAGAG
>JAAOZJ010000110.1 GCA_011605835.1 Thermoproteota archaeon | reverse complement strand
TGGTGACCACTTCGACAACGCCGCATAACGTGCAGTTGCTATTTATTTAAGAGTTATCACTCAAAAAAGGGTAAAAACGACGTACTCGGCCGTCTTTAAGGTACAGAAATAGTAGCCATCCATGCTCCTGCAATACAACTCGACTCGCTGGCTTGACGGTAGCTTTTTACCTTATCACCCATGCTATGCTTTGGTGGTACCGTGGAGGCCTTCACAGTAGAAGTAATAACCGTGGGCAATGAGCTCCTGAGCGGGCGAGTGGTCAACACCAACGCGTCTTGGATCGCCGGTCGAGTCACCAAGTTGGGGGGAGCGGTCAAGAGGATCACAACCGTGAGCGACGACGTCGAGGAATGTAGTGCAGCGATAAGAGAGGCCTTGGCACGTAGACCTAAGCTAATAATTACGACAGGGGGCTTAGGCCCGACGTTCGACGACAGGACCCTCGAGAGCATAGCCCTCGCGTTGGGCATACCTCTAGAGCTCAACGAAGAAGCGTTACACATGGTCAGGGAAAAGTATGGAGGGGATGTGACGCCTCCTAGACTCAAGATGGCTAAGCTCCCACGGGGTGGTAAGCCGCTCTACAACCCCGTAGGAACGGCTCCTGGGTGTTTAATCGAGGTCGGCGACACGATCATCATAGCACTTCCAGGCGTGCCACTAGAAATGGAGGCCATGTTCGAGATGCACGTAGAGCCAATAATTTTGAGGCTCTCCCACGTGGCGTACACTTCAATGCTAATTAGAGTGGATACGATCGAGGAATCCTCCTTGGCGCCAATGATAGAGGAGGTCATGAAGAAGTGCAAGGCTGTGTACGTGAAGTCACGCCCCAAAAGGAATGGCGAGGCTTACATAGAGGTCGAGGTCTCGTCAAGGGCACTGACGATGAAGGAGGCCGAGGAGAACGTGGCAGAGGCCTGTAGACTGCTCAGGGAGTTGATCGCGAAGGCTGGTGCCAAGGCTCAGGAGCTCTAGGGAAGCACTCGTTATCAAGACCGCGCTGATGCGCTAAAGCCAGCTACGTGGAACTGGGTAACATAGCAGCTAAGGTCGCTAACCTTCTCAATGCTTCCCTCTTCTCCCTCCAATCGACGTTGGACTTGTCAATAGCTCCCTCCAAAAAGCCTATGGCCTCGTCCATTCGCTTCACGTCGACCGGATGCGGGACACCATCTTTTCCGCCGAAGGCGAAGGAGTACTTAACGGGGTCTCTCCAGCTCAACTTAGCTCCAAATATGAGCTCTGCTATTAGCGCTAGGCCCCTTATGGTTAGGGGCCCCATGCCTTCTACCAACAGAAGCTCCTCAAAGCTCAAGGGGCTTAGCTCAAGGGCTCGCTCTAGCGCGAGCCAGTTGACGAACCGTGGGAGTTTGTGAACCTCCACGTCCACGACGTCTCGTCTCTGAAGCCAGGCGTCCAACGGACCCCGAATCTTCGTCATGGCGGCTTTTAAGAGTCGTTTCACCCTCTCGGGCCCCTCTTTGGCGACGTCGATACAGAGTTTTCTGGCCTCGGAGCTTTCCTTGTCGGTCAAGTTCAAGACGTGGCTGTGAACCACGCTTCCCACGATTCCTTTATGGGGCTCTTCGCTAAAGCTCTTGAGCTCTGTGGAGAGCCAGTGAAATCTTCTAGCCAGCCTCTCAAGAGGCCTCATGCCTTGTTGTATCACGGCCCAAGAGCCGTCCTCGGCTACGAAGAACGTGTGGTGGTAGAGCTGGTAGCCAGCCTGTATGGCCGATGTATCTATCTTGGCAACGAGCCTGCTGATCCTTACGAAGCTCGACGCCTCGTCCTCCATTCCATAGGACTTGCAAACGCAGACTATCTCCTGAGGCGTGAGCCTCGAGGCCTTGCCTTTTCCTCCACAGGCTTTCACCCCCAAGTCCTTCTCTCTCAGTGCCTCCTTAATCGCCGAGCAAGTGACGGTCGTGGTGCCGCTGCTGTCCCAGTCGTAGCCCAAGGCGCATGCCAAGGCCTGAAACCACAGAGGGTCGGCTATCCTCTCTAAGAGTCCCGAGGGGCCATACTCGTCGACAATTATCGTCAGCACGCACTTAGCAAGTCTGACCATTCTTTCGTAGAGCCATCTGGGTGCTCTGCCATCGTGTAACGGTAGGTCGAAGGCCCTTCTATACGCCATTGAGATTACTTTAACGAGCCGGGCTTTAAGCTTTTCAACCGACCCTCATTTAAATCTTATATAACCGATAAAGCCATAGCTCTCTAAGAGAAAAAGCCTGTCACGATAAGGAGATAAGGGGTCATGGAGGGGATCGACGAAATAGACTTAAAGATCCTCAGGATGTTGCAAGAAAACGCTAGGACTCCGTTCTCGAAAATAGCTTCCAGCATAGGGGTCAGCGAGGCCACGGTCCACCTCAGGGTTCAAAAGCTCAAGAGGTTGGGGGTCATTAAGGGGTTCAGGGCGACGATAGATCCAGCAAAGGTCGGAAAGGGGCTCACGGCTATAGTCCTACTGAAAGCCGATCCCCTAAAGTTCAAGGATGTGCTGAAGAGAGTCGCCTCGATAGACGACGTCTACGAGGTCTATGACGTCACGGGCGAGTACTACGCCGTCTTGAAGATAAGGACCAGCAGTAGGGAGAGCTTGGCCAAGATAATAGACAAGATAGGAGAGATAGAGGGAGTAACGTCGACTCAGACGATGGTGGTCCTGCGAACGATAAAGGAAGAGGACGTAATAAACTTTTAGTCAGAATCGAAAGAAGCTCTTTGAGTTCAAGTACAGCACTTCACAGGCCTCGTTAAGGTCAACTCCCTTAATCTCAGCTATCTTGGTGGCCGAAACAACCACGTTTGAGGGCTCGTTCCTCTTCTCTGGCTCCGGGCCTAGTACTGGGGCGTCACTCTCGACCATCAAGTGCTCTATGGGGATGGACTTTACGAGCTTGACCTTTTGCTGAGACCTCATCACCGAGGGCGGTATCGAAAACATGAACCCCCTAGAAACGCCCTTTAAGGCCCATCCGCTACTCCCATCGAAGGCGTGCATAAGAACCCTGTCATAACCCTCTTTCACCAAGACCTCAATGGCATATTTTCCGGCGCTCCTCGAGTGGATCACTAGAGGCAACTTCAGCTCCGAGGCCAAGCTGATCCAGAATCTAAAGATATCAACTTGTCTCTCTCGTTCTTCCCCCCTCGCGTAGAAGAAGTCCAAGCCAACCTCCCCTATAGCCACGATCTTGTCACGAAGCCTCTTTATTTCGCGAGCTACCTCTTCCGCGTCAAGAACCGAGAAGTTTAGCGGATTGAATCCCGCCGACACCTTCACGCAATCGTATTTTTCAGCTATGTCCAATGCCTTTTTGAGCTCCTGCGTGCTCAGCGTCGAGGTAATAATGATTTCAACGCCGCTCTTCAAAGCCCTCTCTACGACCTCGTCCCTATCGTTATCGAAGGCCTTGTCGTGCAAGTGACAGTGGACGTCAATGAACCTTGGCCCTCCTCTCCTCGACATACCTTCCCCTCCTCCTTATTTCTTGGACCTTCTTCAAGACTTTGTCAGCTCTACCGCCCATGACTTCTCTATAACCCTTCAAGAACTCCTCGAAGAACTCCCTCACCTTATTATAGTGAGTGCTCTCGAGGGCCCTCAGCATTAGGTGCACGTCCGTTCCTATGGCCTCTAGTTCCCCGGTCCTTTCCGCCAAGCCAAAGTCTATGAGGAACGGCCTCCCTGCCTCTGGGACGATTACGTTTGCGGGGGTCAGATCCCCGTGGACTACGTTGTTAATGTGCATTTTGCCCACGTAGAGGCCGACCAGTCTGAATAGAGGGGCCACGTCGTAGCCCTTTAAGGCGAGCTCCTTTAAAGTTGGCCCAGCTATGTACTCCATTATTATAACACCCTCGTCCGGGTCTACGTCGTATATGGCCGGAACCGGGACGCCGCAAGTCCTAGCGTGGAACATCATCGTGACTTCGTGAGAGGTCCTAGCTCTCCGAATGTAGTCGTCGAGCTCCTTGGCTCTATAGGGCTTTGAAGTCCTCTTCTTTAATATCGCCGGCAAGCCAAAGAAATCTATTAAGTATAGCTCCGCCTCAGCTCCCTTCTTTATCATCTGCCCCTCAAATCCAAGGTATATCGACTTCATCGAGCCTCCACCTAGGCTTCACGTAGCTCTTCTCCACCTCTATCGTGACCCCGTGCTTGTAGGCGAGCACACCGGTCCAAGCTATCATGGCACCGTTGTCCCCAGCAAGAGCTTTGGGCACCACCCCAAACTCAGCGCCGTGCTCTTCCGCAACTATCTTCAACTTTCTCTGGAGCTCGCTATTGGCCGCCACTCCACCAGTCAGTACGAGCTCCTTCTTCTCGGTGTAGGCTAAGGCTCTTTCCACCACTTCGGCCAGCATCGAGAAGGCGTACTCTTGTAACGTGTAGCACAGGTCTTCTATTTTGTGGCCCTCCTTCAATAACCTGATAGCGGCTGTCAGGAGCCCCGAATACGACACGTCCTGTCCCTTAACTATGTACGGCAGTTTGAGCAACCTTTCACCTCTCCTCGCGAGCTCCTCGACTTTGGGCCCGCCCGGGTGCGGTAGGCCAACCTCCCTTGCGAAGGCGTCGAGGAGGTTGCCGAGCGCTATGTCGAGCGTCTCCCCAAACACCCTGTACCTTCCGTCCGAGTAAGCCGCTATTACCGTATTACCCCCCGAGACGAAGACGACCAAGGGGTTCTTGAAGCCGGTCGTGAGCTTGGCTATCTCTATGTGCGCGACGGCGTGGTTCACCGGAACCAGTGGCTTGTTGTAGGCGACGGCCAAGGCCCTAGCTATCGTGGCGCCGACCCTCAGACATGGTCCCAACCCCGGCCCTAGGGAGACCGCTATGGCATCTACGTGCCCTAGGCGGAGCCCGGCCTCGTTTAACGCCCTCTTAATGACTTTAGGGGCTACGTCGGAGTGATGCTGAGCGCCCTCCCTGGGGTGTATGCCTCCTCTAACGGGAATGTACGTATCGTTGATGTTTGCCAAGATGTTGCCATAAGAGTCGACGATCCCACATCCAAACGTGTGCGCCGTGGACTCTATGCCCAATACGATTGCCTTGCGCAACGGTTATCCTCCACTTACTTCTCACGCTTTCCCTCCTTTCCCTCCCTCTTCCCAAAGTTCCTGTTCTTTATGTGCCGGGGCTCGACCTCTTGCAACGTCCTCTCGTCCCTGTATATGTGGACGTGGGCCTCGGCGACGTTTGTACCGGTTAAAGTTCTCAGGTTCTTGACTATTATAAGGTTTTGAGGGGCGCTGAACATCGAGGAGACGGCTTCTCTTACTTCGCTCCTCGTAGGCGTCTTGGCGCCTGCGTGATGTATCTGCAAGATGAGCTCCCTTCTGTTTAGGACCTTGTTCTCTACGTCCCTCAACACTTTAATATGGTACTGTAGCATCATCGAGCTCAACCTCTCTCATAGAGGTTAGGAGCTCTTTAGCCTTCTCCTTTATATCCTTGTCTACTTTTATCAGCACTATCCCAATGCCCGGCTGACCGTAAGCAACCACAGCCCCCTCGGGCAAGGCGAGTATTGAAGGTATGACGAGTAGGTCCTCCTCTCCTCTCACCACGACGAGCCCCCCTTCCTCTTCAAACGCCTTGCTTATCTCCTCCACCATTGTGGAGACTATATGGCCAGGGGGGTTGACCACCTCCCGCACTACCTTCATATGTTTCCTTAAATCGATGTGATAAGCTTCCCTCAAGGTCTTCATGTCAACTATGGCAAGCCTTGGCATCAGACCCCTTTCGAGAAACTTATGGGTGGTCACGTCGCCCACGGTCACGATGGTATGGACATTCATGTTCTTCAACGCTTCCTCCAGCTTCCCAGCCTCTACATCGTCATCCGTAATTACTAGGCCCCACGGCCTCCTGAGCTCCTCCCTGAGCTCCTCGCCCACCTTGAAAGCCTTGAGCCTCAACCCTTCTTCACCTGCATTTAATCGCGTATCTGCCGGGCTTGGTTAAGTTCAAAGCCTTGGCGATGACGGAGTTTTCGGGATCGAAGACTATGACGATGCCGCTCCAGTCAGTCGTGAACTCGCTCGACCTGCAGTTGGGGCATATACTCGCTTGGCTTAAAAGAAGGGCTTTACACCTCAAGCAGCACTTAAATCGTGCTGAGGTCCTCTTGCTCACTTCTCCTTCACCTTGGCAGGGGCCTTCTCCTTTTTCAAGTCCTCTACGATCCACTCCAGCTTTCCTAGGAACGGTTGCCTCATTGTCAAGCCGACCTTGACATCGCTCAACCTCATGCCAGCCATGCTAACGGTCACGACCCTAGCTCTCACGTCATCGCCCTTCGAGAGCTTTCTCCTAGTCTGCTTACAAAGGAGCTCGCCCTTCTTCTTGTCATAAGATATGTAGTCGTCAGCCACTTGCGATATGTGGATCAGCCCGTCTATCGGTCCTATCCTCACGAATGCCCCGAAGTCTACTACCTCCACTACCTCACCCTCCACTACCTCACCCTCGACGGGGGCGTAGACGAGGGCCTCGAACTTAACCCTGTGATAGCTCGCGCCGTCCCCAGGCACTATCTTGCCCACGGGAGAGACCTTCACCTCCAGTATCGCGACTATTATCCCAAGGCCCTTTATGACTACTCCTTCGTACGTGGACCTCAGGCTATCGAACGCGACGTCTTCGAGCTTTTCGTTAAATCTACTGGGCGGTATCCTGACCTCATCCGAAATGGTGGCCAAGTAGTACATGAACATTCCACCATGAGGCTAAATGCCTAGTGCCGTGTGAGTCTAGAGACCTTGTACCTTTTGTATTAAACTTTTTGCGAAGTAACTAAGGCTGGTAGCCTTCGAGCTCGAATTTGCCATCACCTTTCATGTACACGACGCTTACGCAGCTTTCTCTCAACCTTCGCCTCAGCTCTCGATCGTTCGTCGCGACTATGTAGCCCTCTCTCTTAGAAGCCTCAACTATGGCGTCGTCGACAGCCTCCTTCTCGTACTCGACGACCTCAAATCCCCTCTTCTTCACGTATTCCAAGACTGCACGAGCTATTCGAGCGGCCTTCTGCCTCTTGTCGGAGCTCGCTATTCTCTCGAGCTCTCGAAGTTGCGACTTCAAGATGACAGGCCTGACCTTGATCTCCAGTAATTCTTCAACTTTCTCGATAGCGTTCACGGGCTTCTCAAAAACGGCCATCAAGAAGTTCGTGTCAAAGAGCACCTTAACTTCGATGCTAACTCCGCTCCTCACCTGATTATCCCATATCCTATGAGCCTAAACCTGCCAGATAT
>JAAOZJ010000077.1 GCA_011605835.1 Thermoproteota archaeon | reverse complement strand
AGATGTGTATAAGAGACAGGGGTGGAGGCCCACATGATACCTAAGAGCCCTGAGAGGAACACTGCGGGCTTGGTAGCGAAGGAGCTATTGAAGAGGAAGGGCGTGAGGGCTTGCTTGAGGATTAAGATAAGGAAGGGCGTGCCTCAAGGAGTGGGCTTGGGGAGCAGCGCGGCCAGTGCATCGGCGACCGCCGCTGCAGTGGCTAGGGCTCTGGAGTTGCGACTGAGCCCTTCCGAGCTGATAGAGGTGGCGTCTCGGGGGGAGGTGGCGTCCTCGGGCGTGGCGCACGCGGACAACGTGGCACCCTCGATCATAGGGGGCTTCGCCGTGATATTGAGCTACGACCCCCTCAGCGTCGAGAGGTTTGCGCCTCCTCCTCACTTGGAGTTCGCCTTGGCCATACCGAGGAACTTGAAGAAGACCACTGAAGAGGCCCGCGCCGTGTTGCCCAAGAGCATAAGCCTCAGAGAACACGTAGAGGCCATGACCTCTTACTCCATGCTTCTCGTGGGCATCCTCAAGGGGGACGTAGAGCTCATCGGCAAGGCGATATGCTCCGACAAAATAGTCGAAGTTGCAAGGGCAAGGCTCTATCCCGGTTTTTTGAAAGCTAAGGAGGCTGCAATGAAGGCCGGAGCGTTTGGGGCTACGCTAAGCGGGGCCGGGCCGACGGTTATAGCCGTGACCGACGCCAGGAGGGGCAATTCCCATATCATAGCAGAGGCCATGAAGAGCGCTTACGAGGAGGAGGGGATAGAGTGCTCAGCCGCCGTCTGCAGACCGAGGGCCGTGGGCGTGGAGGTCTTCGAGAGATAGCTGTTGCCCAACAAGGCTCTGACGAAGTCATCGATCTCTTCGGCGTTTTGAAGCTCCACGAACTTGGGGGTCATCTTCAAGACTATCTCTGGGTCCTTCAGCCCGTGCCCCGTGGCAACGCACACGACGACCTCCCCTCTATCTACGAGGCCTTGGCTTGTAGCCTTGGCCAAGCCGGCTATGGAGGCGGCGCTGGCTGGCTCGACGAATAGGCCCTCGGTCGAGGCCAAGAGCCTTTGCGCCTTGAGGATCTCGTCGTCCGAGACCGTTATTATCGTGCCCCTAGACTCCCTGACGGCCCTTAGGGCCTTCTTCCAGTTGACGGGAGCCCCTATCCTTATCGCGGTGGCAACCGTCTCCGGGTTGGGGACCCTTAAGAGCTCATCGCTGTTCTCCCGCAAGGTCCTCGCTAGCGGGGCAGCTCCCTCCGCCTGCACGCCTATCATCCTCGGGGTCCTGTCGGTCAGCCCTAGGAGCTTCAGCTCCTTGAAGCCCTTCCAGATGGCGCTTATGTTGCCGGCGTTGCCTACTGGCACTACCACCACGTCCGGGACCTCGCGCCCCAGCTGCTCGTACACCTCGTAGGCAATGGTTCTTTGCCCCTCGAGCCTATAGGGGTTTACTGAATTGAGCAGGTAGAGTGGGTAAATCGAGGAAAGCTTCCTGACGACCCTGAGGGCGTAGTCGAAGTTCCCCTTGACTAATATCACGTGCGCCCCGTGGATTATGGCCTGCGCCAGCTTCCCCAGCGCGACCTTGCCCGATGGTACTAGGACTATGCAGTGAAGGCCTGCCTTCGCCGCGTATGCCGCGAGGGAGGCAGACGTGTTGCCCGTCGACGCACATATGACCACCTTAGACCCTAGCTCCTTAGCCCTCGTAACCCCCACCGTCATTCCCCTGTCCTTGAACGAACCGGTGGGGTTCTCCCCCTCGTTCTTCACGCAGACCTCTGGGTGATTGAGGAGCTCTCCGAGCCTTCTGCAGTAGTGCAGGCCAGTTCCGCCCTCGTTGAGCGTGACGGGGTCTCTCGACAGCACGGGGAGTAGCTCGCGGTAGCGCCAGACGTTGAAGGTCCTCTTCGACCACAGCTTCACTAGGTCGATGTTCATTAACTCCGAGTAGTCGTACACCACGTCCAGTAAGTCCCCGCACTTCGGGCAAGTGTAGATTATATGGGATGGCGGGTACTCGGCCTTGCACTCTATGCATTGGAGATGGAAGTTCATGAAGGTCTTCTCCTAGCTTGCCTTTGCCTATTGATAAAGGCGAGAGCCACTTAAAAAGCTCTCAGGGTCCCAGCCGAGGTCTAGAGTTAAGCGGATCAGCAAGGCAGACCTCACCAAACTTTGACGAGCGCTCTCTCCATGTAATCGTTGAGCGAGTAGACCGTCGGCTTACCGAGCACGCGCCACGTCACGACCTTCAACAACGCATACGCCATCTCTAGAGTCGTCACGACCGGTATGCCCAGCTCAACGGCCTTCCTCCTTATGATGTACTCGTCCTTCAGCATCTCCGCGTACTTGTCAAGGGTTATCGACGAAGGTATGTTTATGACCAAGTCCACCTCCCTGTTGAGTATAGCGTCCATTATGTTGGGCTTTCTGCTGGGCTCTCTAACCTTGTAGAGCACCTTGACGTCATTGAAGCCCTCCTCCCTCAAGAACTCAGCTGTGTGCTCCGTGGCGAGTATGTTGAAGCCTAGGGACCTGAAGTGCTTGGCTATGGGCAATATCTTCTTCTTTAACTC
>JAAOZJ010000084.1 GCA_011605835.1 Thermoproteota archaeon | reverse complement strand
GGTCGAGGGGCTAGTTATTGGGCTTGTGCTCGGCGCAGGGTGTTGGACTTCGTAGAGCAGGACGTACGACAGGACGACGTTCAGTGCGAGGCTCGCTGCCAAGAGGCACAATAAGATGTAAGTCGCGGAAGAGGCTTTCTTTCTTTCGAGCATCACGGTTCTAGACACGGAAGGTGTCCTCTGAAGGAGGAGCTTTCGAGGCCTTGCTATAAGCTTTGCTCTCTTGAGAGAAGGGGCGTCACGTTTTGGAGGAAGGGGGACAAAGAGTACAGGAGGGTCTTGGCGGTGGAGCCCGGGGACTGGATCTTGGTGAACGGCATCGTGGTCGGCAGGGCCGTGGACAGGGACGTGGTCTTCGTGTGCCAGTCCGGGAGGGTAGTGGAGGTCAAGCCCCACGGGCTCCAGAAGCTCGGCCACGTGGACTTAGAGAGCGCGAAGATGGACACGGTGAAGATGCTGAGAGATGAAGTTAAGAAAAGGGCCAAGGTGAGCTACTCGTCAAGGGCAAGGTCGCCTTCGTAAACCACGCTGGCTACGACGTCTTCAAGTTCCTGGACGAGGGCATATGCTGCGCGGTTACTGTCGGCGATGACACGACAGCGATAGTGGGGGACGTATTGGAGAGGTTCGTCCTGCCGATCATAGAGATGGTCGACGGCGATAGAGACGGCTTGGTTAGAGGAGAGAGGCTCTATCCGAGCTCCTTGATATTCAAGGTCGAGAGCGACGACGCCTTCGGGAGAGAGGTCTTCGAGAGGGTATTTCAAGGAAGGAGGGTCATCGAGGGAGATTTTGAGGGTGTAAAGCAAAGAATTCTCGAGCTCCTTTCAAGGCACTTCGGCTCTAAAGGGCGTTGATTTTTCGCTGGTTGTCGATCAAAGAGGTGCTTGTCAAGTGCGTGCTTACGTGAAGGCGTCTCACGACGAACCTCGCTTAAACCTTAAAGACGAAGACCCGTAGAAACGTGTTTCGAGCTCTACTTTCGAGTTCTACGGCTCTCGAAGAATTTTACGCTCTTGGCAAGCATTTCGATACGCGATGCATCCGCGTAAAGCCTGAGCAAAAATGCGCAGAAATCTGGTCTTTTCGGCAAAGGCTAAAAAATGATGTAGGGGCTTAGGCGTTTTACGCGATGCGCGCTAAATCGAACTGAATAGGATTGGAGGTTATAGGAACCATTGTAGAGAGTATATTATCAAGGACTGGACTACGATCCAAGCTATAGTTATGGGGACTCCGACTTTAATCATGTCCTTGAACTTCCAATACCCGTACACGTACGTAACGAGCGGCACAGGGTCTAGAGGTAACAAGAACACATTGGACGCCATGAACCCTACCGGGGTGCAGGCCAAGGAGGGCTTGATGCCATACTCCACGGCCAAGGTCGCCGTGGTAGGTACACCGATGGCCACCAACGCCCCGGCGACAGGCGCTAGATAGTGGAGAAGGGCTGCGAACGTGCTTGAATAGAAAACGATGCCCAAAGGCCCTAGACCAGCTGCAGGACTTAATGATACGTTGGAGATCCACTTTATAGCCCCTGCCGCGAGGAGCCCAGCTAAAGCAAGGCTGTTTATAGCACTAAGTAGTATGAATATTTCCAAGATGCTATAGGCTCTGCCCTTGAGGTGCTCGGGTTTGAGGACCCCTGTGAGGAACAACACTATCACACCGCACACCGAAACCAGAACTATGTCTATGCGCGTCCAAGGTTGAGTAAACCATAGAGCCACGACTACGATGAATGTTATGAGGTATATTTTCTCTGAACGTGATAGGGGTCCCAATTCTTTTCTAATCTTTCGGAACTCTTCTATCCCTGGCACGTATTCGAACTCGGGCTTAGTCATGCGCGTGATGATGAACCACGCTATGAACGTCAATATTATCGCTGTCGGCATGCCGACTATAGTCCATTGCAGGAAGTTTATGTCATATTTGACCGTTGCCCAAAGGAGGTCGCGAGTCTGCACGTTTAAGCCGCTCCCAGCTAGCGTTCCAATACCTCCTATTGCCGCTGCCACAGGAATGGCAATCATTACCGCCTTTCCGAACTCGGATTTTCCTGGCTCGCATTTGCTGGCAATCAAGAGGGGGAGGGCAAGAGAAGAGAACACTATGGTTGTCGGTATATCTAGGATCACCGTACTAAGAAGTGCTGTCGGAAGCATTACGCTCAATAACACTCTATCCCATCTATTTCCTAGAAAACCAATCACTCTTGCTGCGATTCTCCTGCCCAATCCGCTTATTAGCATCCCCTCTGCGAAGAGTATGGCTGCGGCGATGTAGAATGGGGTGGGGTACGCAAACTTGGCCAAGGTGTCCGAGGGGCTCGCAATTCCAAGTAGAGGTATGAGGAAAAGCACAAGAATACTCGTCACAGTGATCGGCAACACTTCAGTAACCCAAGCTATAATGGCCGCAGCTGTTAGCGCTATGGCCCTCTGTCCAGCAACGCTTAGGCCAGGGAATATTGGGGCGTACGCTAATACGACGTAAGCCAATACCGCTACAAGGCCCCAAATAAGCCTTTTATTCAAGGTCCTCACCGGATAAAAGGTTAGCCATGTAATTTCTTTTTAAGCTTTTTCCACGTTATTTTATTTCGCGATATTCATGCTCCACAAGCAACTATGTATAGTATATATAAGTTAGATAGAAGAAAAGTGTAGGAGAAGAGAGTGCCACAAAGTCACAGAACTTCGAGGTTTTCGAAAAGCTCAAAGTTTATAAACCTAAAATCATAAAAACTTCCAAAGAGCTAGGAGGTCGAACCCTAAGTTGAAGTTCGGGGTCTCGCCTTCGCCCTTTATATGGTGGAGGGGGCTGGAGGAGTTCGTCGACTGGATCTCCGAGGTCGAGAGCTGCGGGTACGATGGAGTGTACATCCCCGACCACTACGACTTGCCCTTTCCAGGGGCTCCATCAAACGAATTAGTCGAGACTTGGACGACGTTGGCCTACATAGCCGCGAGGACGAAGAATCTGCGGGTTGGCTCGATGGTGAGCCCCCTGCCGAGATATCTTCCGAGCCAGCTGGCGAAGATAATCACGCACGTCGACGTCTTGTCGAGGGGTAGGGTGACCGTGGGCGTGGGTGCTGGATGGTATCGAGAGGAGTTCGTCAACTACTCTCCACAGGGGGTCTACGAGGAGCCGAGGGTCAGGGTAGAGAGGGTCGAGGAGGGCCTGCAAGTCATGATAAAGCTGTGGACCGAGGAGAGGGCGACCTTCAAGGGCAAGTACTACAAGCTTGAGGGCGCCGTGCTCCTGCCAAAGCCAGTCCAGAAGCCCCACCCCCCTATATGGTCTGGGGGCTTCGGCCTTCGCATGCTGAGGATAAGCGCGAAGTACTGTAATGGCTTGCTCGTGCGCGCACGTCCACGTCCCATAACCCCCGAGCAACTCGGTTACGGATTGCCTCCAGAAGAATACGGCGAAAAGGTGAGGATGGTGAGGAAGTACCTGCGAGATTATGGGAGGAGCGAGGAGGGCTTTACCTTCGCAATACTGGACTGGATGCCGGAGGACAAGGAAAGGATTAAGGACGTCGTCAAGGTCCTCGAAAAGTACGTCGATCACGGCTGTCAGTACTACATAGTCGAGATCCCGCTGAAGCAGCCGTTGCGCAACGGCAGGTACATCGAGCTAGTGCGCGCCTTCGCGAGAGAGGTGATGCCGTCTTTTTGCTAACTCGCTTCTCATCGTTGACTGAGGGCCGTACGAGGCCTCACGCTCTAGAGATCAACTTGTTAGAGATGAAGGATGGATCAGCGAGACTATCTTGGGTCGTATACGCGTAAAAGGTGGAGGATGAAGGCCTTCAGGGGCGTTCCTCGGCCCTCTTGACGGTAGCCCTGAGCAATGCTACACCAACTTTGCCAGGACTTCAGTTATGTCGTAGAACTCTATGCCCGCTTTGCAAGCCTCTATGGCTTCGACCAAGTTGCGTTTGCAGAACGGGCATGCTGAGAGCAAGATCTTCGCACCGATCCCCTCGGCTCTCTTGACGGCTGCAATGCCTATCCTCAAAGCCAGCTCGTTGAAGCCTGACTTCACGCCACCGCCCCCACCACAACACATCGCGTACTGCCTCGTCGGCGTAAGCTCCACGAATTCTACGCCTGGGATGCTCTTTATTATGTCGCGTGGAGGGTCGTAGACGCCAGCGTGCCTGCCCAAGTGACACGGGTCGTGGTACGTCACCTTCTGGTTCAGGCTCTTCGCAATTTTAAGCCTGCCCTCCTCAATGAGCTCCCACATCAGCTCGGTCGCGTGGAGGATCTCGAAGTCCCACTTGCTTCCGAGGATCTCGGGATAGTCAAGCTTCAACGTCCTGTAGCAACCAGCACACGAGACGACGACCTTCCTGGCGCCTGCCTTCTTCAGCTCCTCGAGGTTGTGCTTGGCGAGCTCCTCGACGTAATCCCATTGGCCAGTCCTCAACAAGGTGGATCCACAACACCACTCGTCAATTATGGCCGGCACAAGGCCTGCCTTGCTCAGGACCCTAATAGTGCTCCTAGCGATCTCAGGGTGCCTGTAGGCTGAGGTACAGCCCACGAAGTAGACCGTCTCGCCCTGTTTGGCCAGTCTATAGGTGTCGGAGAGCCACTCGAAGCGCTGGTCGTGAGGTTCTCCATAGGGGTTCCTTTGCGTTGCTACTCTCTCGGCGATCCTGCGATGTGGTTCCAACAACATGTCAGGCCTCCTCTTGAATACCTCGGCCCGCATGGCCTCGAATACCCTCACTTGATCGAGCTCGTCCGTCTTCGAGACCCCCATGACCACCGGGAAGTGTATTACGCATACCTCATGGCACGCACCGCATGTCGTGCAGCTGTAGATTATTTCGACCAAGTCTTTCGTGACGTCTATCTCTCCTTCGAGAAGGCCTTGGGCGATAGCGAGCCTGCCCCTCGCCGTGAAGAATTCCCAAGGTCCCTTTGGATGGTACTCGTATACTGGGCACACCTTGTTTATCCCGTGGTCCGCGAACGTCGGGGTCCTGCACCACCCACATCTAGCACATCGATAAATTTGCTTGACGTACTTCTCTAAGATGACCATCGAGCTCAACCTCACAGGCCCATTATTCCCGGGGCCATTATATTGTTGGGGTCGAGGACCTTCTTCAGCCTCTTAAGTAGGTCGTAGTAAGCACCCAGCTTAGGCATGTGGTCAGCCCAGAGGGCGCCCATCCTGTACGGGCACGCCCCCGCGTCGAAGAGCTTGCCCTTAATTTCGTGCCACGCTCTTAGCGCCAGCTCGGTTTCCCGTTTATTGCTCGGATCGAAGTACACGACCACTATGATCACGCAACTTCTGTCGCACGCGAAGCCTCCAGCGCCCACCCTCAGCCCATACTTATCTTTAATCTCGCGCGCCATCTCCTCGACCTTCTTGAGGTAAGGCCCCACTTCTCCTATTGGCACGTGTATTGGCAAAGCCGCCCTCATCCCGAGCTTGTATCCGAAGAGGCCCACCCACCTGTACCTCTCCCTCCAAGTCTCTTCTGCCATCTGAGGCCCCAAGTAATTGCCCTCTTTACCTGCGGCTTCCATGAGCCTTCTCATCTCTATGTCCAGTATCTCCTTGGTGCTCGCCTCGACCACGAACTTTATCGTGTGTTGCCAAGGAGCCTTTTCGGGGAACAACATGTCAAGAGTCCAGCCAGTAGAGATGTAGGCGTAGATAGTGGGTATCCTCAACCTCCTAACCCTGTATATCGCTTCTCCGACGGCCTCTAAGCTGTCGTACCCGAATGTCGTAAAGCCCAAGGCCCCGGGCATCTCCTCGATCTTGAGCGCTAGCTCGGTTATTATGCCCAACGTCCCCTCCGAGCCGCAGAAGAGCCCCGTGAGGTCGTTGCCGAAGGCGTAGCGATAAAAGTGCCCGTGAGCGTTCGGGTTGGCCATGGTTCCAGTGGTCAGGACCTCTCCCGTAGGCAGGACGACCTTGCATCCAACTACGCAGTCTCCTTGATTCGAAAAGTTCGGACCTGCGCCCCAGCCAGTTCCGTGACTCGCGAAGTTACCCCCCACGGTCGCGCCCATCCCGTTTTCGGGGCTCATTATGATCCTGAAGCCTCGCTTCGCCAGCAATGCTTCAAGCTCGCCAAACGTGATGCTAGGTTCAACGACGCAAGTCAGGTTCCTCTCCTCGATCCTCACGAGCCTGTTCATCTTGGCCAAGTCGACGACCACGCTACCCTCTACTAGCGGAACTGCCCCCCAAAGACTCGTGCCGCCACTCCTAGGATATAGCGGGGTCTTGGTCTCATTTGCCCACTCGACTATTCTCTGGACTTCCTCAGTGGACCCCGGCCTGACTACGGCTATTGGCACCTTGCCACTCATGGGGCTTGCATCCCGAGCGTATATGAGGAGCGCGGGCTTGCTGTCGACAACGTTCTCCGGACCCACGATGTCTTTGAGCATCTTTATCTTTTCAGAAGTTGACGGACTCGACAAACTTCTCAAACCCCAAGCTCCTCCTCAAAGAGAGGAAGCGACAACGTGGGGAAAAAAAAGCATTTCTACACTTTTAAGGCTTTTGTGTCGTCTATGCCGACGGAATTGCCTCGTATCGTCCTTAGAAATCGTCAAGGCTCAGTACAACCAAATAAGCTCTTTACGCACCCTTCCCTCTAAACCCTTCCTCGCTCCAATCCTTTAAGGACTTCTAGCGCGATGTTCCAAGAGGGGATGAAGCCCCTCGAAGTCGTTTATGCCCATTAGCTCTTCACTTAAAGAGAATGGCTGAGAAATTAGAGACGTAGAGCGCGAAAACTACGTAGTCAAGGGACTCCTAGACGCTTTCTACACGGGCCTCGCGACAAATGAATGACTCTGCGCGGTGCCACGAGGGTATTACGAGGCTTCCCTTTGCCCCCTTTCTACGCTCGTTTCAACTTTCTCCACAACTCTCTACAGGGTTTCTACAGTGACGTTTTCGAGAGGAAAAGGCCCTGAACTTTGTCGCATCCTGTAAATGCCTTTGAGGTTCGACCCTCGAGGGATCGCTAAGTCATGCCGTGCGTCTGCCACGTCAAGACATCGAGATGGTGCTCTAGGCGAGAGCCTCGGAAAAGCCACGCTAACGCTTCGTCAAAGGAGCGCATGCACTACAAGTGGGGTCACGTAGGCCTCCACGAGGGCGGCCACCAAGAGGAGGGGCACGACTGCCTTGAGGTAGGTCTTTAGACTTGCGATCACAGTGTCTTTGAGGCTCACGTCCCTCCCTAGAGCCTTCTGGCACACGGTCATGCCTATCTCCATGCCCAAGGCGCAGCTCAGTAGCAGAGCTGGGATCTCG
>JAAOZJ010000024.1 GCA_011605835.1 Thermoproteota archaeon | reverse complement strand
GGAAACCATGTTTTCCATGCTCGTTAGCCTATCGACGAGATTCTTCAGCACGCCTGAAGGCGCGTACCAGTACACGGGCGTCACTAGTATTATGCCGTCCGACTCGACGATCTTCTCGCCTATTTCATTGAAGTCGTCGTCGACTACGCAGGGAAACTTGCAGTACTTAACGTTGTCTGACGCGCAACCAATGCAGGGCTTGACGTCATAGTCATAGAGATACAACACTTCGGCTCTGCCGCCAGCGTCTTCCACTCCTTTCATAGCAACGTGCGCTAGCTGTGTCGATGATCCGTACTTCCTCGGAGACCCTGTTATGATCAGAACTAGGGGCTTTTCGCCAGTCATGCAGATCACCAAACAACATCTGGGGGTTGCGTACCTTCCTCGAGCGTCAGTCAAGGGGATGGGTGGTGAGTTCCTCTGTTGCCGATGCCCTTAAAAATCTTAATGTTACTCACGCCTTGCTTTAGATGTGGCCCGCTTAGGGCTAGTTGCGCGGCCCTAAGCGTCTTCCGTTCTCTGACAACTTACTACATGTTTGAGGCCTTGTCGAAGGTATTAAGCGTAGCTTCTTAAAGCGTCGACAACTGGCTCAGCTCCTCTGCCCTCACGTATAGCGACTCATCTATCTTCAGCCCGTTATCTATTATCTCTAAGACCCTAGCCTTTTCTTCTGGCATCTTGTACCCGTCATAGTCTTGCTTGAAGAGCCAAACAATGCCCAAGACTGTCTTGTAGGCCGGGTTGATGAAGTGATCGAAGCAGAGCTTCCCAGTTATCTCCAAGCGCTCTACCATCATCCTTATCTCCCTAAGCTCCTCATGAGGCGACAGCAACTCAAAGGTCCCTCTCTTCCACTCCTCGTAGAGCGGAGTCCCCTTACGGGGGACGAACCTCCTCGTCCTAACGAAATCTGGATTCACTTCGTTTAGGACCTTGGCAGTGTTTATGGCGTGCTGCTTTGTCATGGACTTCCCGCCCAGCCCGGGCATCCAGTAGAGGGACAGCTCGAAACCTGCTTCCTTGGCCTTCCTGCTAGCTAATATAAGCTCTTGGCTCGTCACCCCTTTATTGACGTATTTTAACACGTCGTCGTCCCCCGATTCCAAGCCCACGTGAAGCCTCGACAAGCCGGCTTTGCGCAACTCCTTCAACTCCCCTAGCGTCTTCCTCGCAAGGCTTTTCGCCCTCGCGTAGCACGTGATCCTCTCTAAGCTTGGGAAGACCTGTTTGAGATAGGACACCACTTCGATCAACATGTTCGTCGGGAGTATCATGCTATCGGCGTCTTGAATAAAGGCGGCTCTAGCCCCAGCGCGAAGCCAGCTATACACGTTCACTATGCTCTCGAAGTTCTTCAGCTCCTCCCTATCGAGCTCGGAGATCTCCTTGCCATACAAGAACTCAGGGTTTATTATCTCTGAAAGCCGGTACAGCCCCCCGAACTTCTTCGCTAGGGCCTTCAACAGCTCGCTTATCTCTTTAGCTCTATCTATGTCCCTTTTGACTTCCTCCACGCTCCTCAACTGGAACTTCTCTCTATTGTATGGAGTACCGTAGCAGAACTTGCACAAGCTCCAAGGACAGTTCCTAGAGGCCCTTATGAGGAGCGAGGAGCTACCGCCTTCAGATGGGGGTCTAATAGGTCCTATCTCAAATGACAACTCCCTCAGTTTCTCCATCTCTGACGCAACCACTATCTACCACCTGTTAGTCATTAAACGCACCAATGTAAACGACCAGATCAGCAAATCGCTCCATTCATGACGACCAAGTCCATGCTTTGGAAGCGACGAATTAAATTTTTCCTAGTACCAAGCGATGCAGGCATTAAGGGCCCGAAGCCCCTCTAGCACAACTGAAAATTCCCTGAGCCGATGTCCTAAAGAAGGCCATGACTACTGAGTCCCTAGGGTACCTCTTACATAAAGCCTTCACGTCCTCGTCCTTCTTCAGTAGCCTTTCGATTAGTTCGTCGACGTCGCTGCAGGATGTTGCTATTTCGCGCCATTCCCTTATCTTGTCCTCCGCTTTCTCTACAATCTCTCCGTCAGCCAAACCGAAGTGCGTGAGTGCTACGAGCTCCACTTCGAGCCTTCTTAACCTTTTGAGCGTGCTTAGCGCCTTATCGTAATCGAATGGCGGCGGAGTCGAAGGAACCAAGTACCCATTAAAGCCTATTCCCACAGCGTCTGCCGGGAATAACACTTTGGCGTCCTTCAAATAGTAGACCTGCATGTGTGGGGCGTGTCCTGGCGCGTGGAGAACCACGAGCTCGTCTTCGCCTAGATCAAGTGTCTGACAATCCTCTCTGGCCATTATCTTGACCTCTTCCAGGGGCTCGGGCTTACCGAAGGCGTCGGCCAGCTCCCTCACGACAGTTCTGGACGACTCCCAAAGCCTCGTTGGGTCGACCACGTGTCTCGCCCCTCTTGGGTGAACTACTACTTTTGCAGAGAAGAGCTTGGCTAGCGTAGCAGCCCCGCCCGCGTGGTCCAAGTGCACGTGAGTAAGTGCTATTAACTCCGGCTTGACCTTTAATCTCCTTAACTCTTCCACGACGTTATGTACTCCGCTTTGAGGTCCGGGGTCTATTACCACGGGCTTCTCATGCCGCAATACGTAGCAGGCTATGACGTTGGGCTCGCGATGCTTGAACGCATCGACCATGTATAGTTTGTCCATTTTTCTAAGCACCTCCAACTCCCTTAAGGGCTTTTCTTAAGGCAAAGAAAGGGGCAAAACTACGAGGACTCTAAAGCGGCCTTTAACGATTTCTTGAGGGCCCACAGTCCCTTGGCCAGCTTCTTGATGTACTCTGCCTTCTCGAGACTTTGGATCCACTCCCGCGGTAACCCCTCCTCGCCGAGATGAGCTCCAGCAATTGCCCCTGCCATGGCAGCTATGGTGTCGGTGTCCCCTCCGAGGCTTACTGCGTAGAGCACTGTCTTTACGTAGCTGTCGTGATTCCTAGCGAAGCAGTATATGGCCGTGGGGACAGAGTTCGGGGCTTCAACCCCGTTGCCTAGCTCCCTTATCACGACCCTCCTATCCTCTTCATCGAGGAGTTGAATGGCCTTCTTTAACTTACCCTGATAGACGTCACTCTTGGAGAAGCGCGCCACCTCTTCGAGGTAATCCCTAGGGCTAAGGGGCTCGCTAACCCTGAGAGCTAAGGCTATCGCATAGGCCTGCACCGCCGCCCCTTCCATGCCCAACTCGTGGGCGTGAGTAATCGCAGCGCATTTGTAAGCTATCTCTCTCAGTTCTTCTTCGTCGTCGTAGTAAAGCAACGCTATGGGCGCGATCCTCATGGCTCCGCCATTGCCCAACGAGCCCAAGTTGCCGTAAAGCTTCTTAGCAGCTTCGAACCAAGGGACCCCAGACAATATCTTCTTGAAGACCCTAGGTGGGCCGGGTCCGTAGCCCCTCCATGGTTCCCTCTGCCAGTTGCGTATGAAAGTCCAAGCCATGTGCTCTCCATTGAAGCCCCTGCACTCGATGAGCGACTCAGCGACACCTATCATCATGTGAGTGTCATCAGTCCACCTGCCAACAAACTCTGTGACGGCCGACGT
>JAAOZJ010000078.1 GCA_011605835.1 Thermoproteota archaeon | reverse complement strand
TCGGCAACGTAAATGGAAGGGCGAAGGAGAGGATGGAGGAGAGCGCTAGCAATAAATTGCGGCATAGGATTCACCAGTGGAGCGTTTCAACGCTGATGAAGCTACTCGACGAGAAGTCAGTACGCGTCGAGAAGGTCTCCGAGAACGGTACTTCTTCGAGGGACCCATCCACTGGCTTTCTTATTAGGGACTACGAGCCCTTGGTGATCCGCACTGCGGTGAGGGGCTTAGGAGGGTGAAGGTCGTGAGGACGGCTTTGAGGGTGGCGAGGGTTTGTGGTAGAGTCGTCGAGAGGGACGTGGTTGGTCCGATAAACATCGGTTGAGGTATCTGTCCTCAAATGGGAGGCCCGTGGCGTTGGCCTCGACGGGCGTTCATGACGTGCGGGCGATGCTGGTGACCCCGCACGAAAGTGCAACCCTGCTAAACTGTTTACAACTGATTGGAGTTGTATGAAAATGTTGCTAGCGGGGAAACGCTCCCTCGGTCTGGAGCGCGAGAAGGGCGTCCTTAAGTAGTCCAATACGAGCACTTCTCTCATTACAACCATCCTAAACCTATATTTCTGCGTCCTGACTCATCGTTAGCTCATTAACAAGATATAAAACTTTACCTTCTCCATCGCGAGCGACGTTCAGCTATCGACGCACACCTCTGACCTGAGATCGTGCGCATTAAAGTCACGTGACATCCTAGCAGTCGTCTTCAGGGTCCGATGTGATCGTGAGACCCCTTAAAAGAAGGGCCGGCTAGACCTTCAAGGCCACCTACTTGAATTGGTTAAAGCCCCGGGCGGGATTCGAACCCGCGACCCCTGCCTCTTTGGGCCGCATACCAAGGCAGTGCTCTAACCAGACTGAGCTACCGGGGCTTGACCGCTTCAAGCATTTCCACTTGGAGGCATCTTAAACTTTTCTCGGCATATGAAGGAGCTTTGAGACGTCAATGAACGCCCAGATCAATGGCCCCCCAAACTCGCTAGACGCCCTAGTTGGGTCTAAGACTTGCTCGATAAGTGAGGATCAGCTGGCCCTCAACGCTTTAGCCAAGCTCCTCATTCTGAGGGCCTCGTAGACCCCGATGGCCACCAATATCAATGTGAAGGCCAAGCCCAAGGGTAGCGTTGAGGTAGCGGGGCGGTACGCCACGACAAGGATTAACAAGAAGACCGCGTAGGCTATCGCGCTCACGAAGCCCCTGGCGATGAGCTTGTTGCCTATCTTGGCGTAGTGCTTGAAGGCGAAGCTCACAGCCTCGGCTATCGGCCTTGGCACGTAGTACCTGTCGCCCTGCCTCTCCACTATGCCGAGCCTCTTCATCTCCGCGAGACAACGGTTTATCAACGCTTTGTTGGAGAACCCGCTCAAGTACTTGATCTCCTCGACGGTGTACCCGCTGATCCTCTTGGAGAGGTAGAAGAAGAGCCTCCGGGCATCGCCCTTCAGCTCCTTCCTCACCCTGAACAGGTCTAAGCCCTCTCCCATCGTTGGAGCCCCTAGCCGCAGGTATAAATTGAGACCCCGTAATTAACACTTAACCGCGGGGAAGGTCCAAATGGCCTCCGTCCCGACGGCTGAGGAGCTAATCGAGCTCGCCTCCAAGGTTAGGGCCCTGCTAAGGGAGGAGAGGAAAAAGGTCGACGTCGGCGGCTACGAGTCGCAAGGCTCTCTCGCGAAGATAAAGGATCGTGTGAAGAGGCTCGTGGTTGTGGGAGACATACACGGAGACCACGAGAGCCTCACCAAGATACTGTCGAGGGCGAACCCGAGGGAGGCCCTCTTGGTATTCCTCGGAGACTACATCGACAGAGGGGAGCAGTCGCCGCAGGTCGTCTACGAGGTCTTGCGCGCTAAGCTCGAGAACCCTTCCTCCGTACTGTTGATGATGGGCAACCACGAAGGTCCTCCAGAGCTACCGGTGTACCCCCACGACTTCCCGTTCCACCTGAGGAGCCTGTACGGAGAGGCGTGGGAAGATGTCTACCACTCCATAATGCTGTGCTTTAGGGAGCTCTACGCCTGCTCCCTTCTCGAGGGGTCCATGTTCATGGTCCACGGAGGCGTCCCCACGCGCCCAGCCGGCTTGGACTCTCTGGCAAGGGCAGGCCACAACCTCGACTTACTCGAGGAGCTCCTCTGGAATGACCCCATGAACCGCAAGGGCGTGGAACCATCGCCCAGAGGCGCTGGCTTCCTCTTCGGCCCTGACGTGACCGATAGGTTCTTAAAGTCCTTGAGCGTTAAAGTGGTCGTAAGGGCCCACGAGCCCTGCGATGGCTACGAAGTCCTCCACGGCGGCAGGCTGATAACCATATTCTCGAGGAAGGGCTCTCCCTACTTCAACGACCGCGCGGCCTACCTGGACATAAGGGACCCTAGGAATGTCAAAGACGCTCATCAGCTGGCCGAGGAATGCGCGGTACTCTTTTAAAGCATGTGAGCGAGGGCTGAAGGAGCTGTTTTAGAAGACCCTTCTCGTGAAGCCGAAGAACTCCCTGAAGTTGCTCTCTACGATCGACCTCAGCTCCTCGACCCTCAGCCCCCTAGCTTTGGCCAAAGTTTCGAGGGTCTTCGGTATTAGCTTTGGCGTGAGCCTGAGTCCTCTGTACTCGTAAGGGCCGTCGCTCTCCACCAGCACCCTCCTCAAGTTGACCTCCATCGCGATAACCATGTGCTTCCTCTGTAACTCCATCGCCGGGTTTATCGAGATGAAGTAGCCCTTGGCTGTGAGCTCTTCCAACAGGTCGAGGGGCCCTGTGTACCAGTGAAGCAAGGCCTTCTCCACGTCGCTTTTTAGGAGCACCTCATAGACCTCGCGCCAAGCGCCAGCTGCATGAACGTTAAGCGGGACTCCGTACTCTACGGCCATTTTCGCGAACCCCTCGAAGAACTTCACCTGCTTGGAGAACGTTTGAGGGACGAACTTCTTATCGAGGCCCACCTCTCCGAGGCAACATATCTCAGAGCTCGACACGAGAACCTCTATCTCGCGCATACAGCTCATCGAGGCTTTGTCGACGACCCATGGATGTACGCCGAAGCAGGGCACCACGTTCTTTAACTTCTGAGCCAGCTTCAAGGTCTTCTTGGAAGACTCCACGTCGTCTGAGACGGCAGCTATCACGTACCCCCTGAGCTCCTTCATCTCTTCCTCGTCGAGCTCATGCAGGTGGCAATGGGCATCGAAGTACAAGGACCTCGACCTCGGGAGTAGCAGGCGCGATCCTAACGGCAAATGGAATAAAATTTTTAACGCCTTGCTTTGAGAATTCGAAGTCGAGAACCCGTTTAGGGTGACCCCTCATGTCCTATGCCTGTGAGGTCTGTGGCAAGAAGTTTGAGAGCAAGAGGGGTCTATCTGTTCACAAGGCGAGGGCGCACAGGGCTGGCGCCAAGTCCTGAGGGTCTCTCGCGACTAGTCAATCGCTCGAAGCTCGAGCTCTCCTGAGGTGATGCGAGGTGAAGTGTCACATATGCAAGTACTACAGCATGGGCAGGTGCAAGCTAGGACTGGAGATTAGGCCCAACTGTGCCTTCTACAAGCCCAGCAAGACCAAGGCTATAGCCGTTAAGATGAGGAGTCAGTAAGTTGCAGGCTGAGCTGATAGAGAGGTAGACGGTCGAGCGCTTTTGCGTTTCTCGAAGATAAGTGGTGCGAGTTGCAGGTGAAGAGCTCGACGCCGTGGGCGTCAGACGCCCAACAGCCCATAATCAATCAGGCCATGGGGACCTCGTTACGTCCACGACGACCTCTTGGATTTTAAGCTTTACTGGTAGTTCAGGCACTTAAACTTAAAAGAGCATTAGCGAAAGGAAGAGCGATGGATGATGAGGTCGTCCCTCGCCTGAAAACCGTGAAGGGTACGCGGTCCTGGCACGTCTTCAGCCTTGCGAGTTGCTATAGAGGCTCAGCCCCCCATAGTCATTTCATCAGCTCAAGTATAGCTGAGGGAGACATCATCGCCTAGGATACGGAAGCGCGCCTCGGCTAAAGCTTTCGTCTGCGCAACCAAAGTCCCTAGCCATTCACGGTAGCCTTAATCGTCGATAGGTATTAATTGTTCTCGCATCCTAGAAGCGGAACCACCGCTCACTACAACAAGCTACGCGAAGCCGGACCGCGCAGAAAGCAGGAGCCGCTCGCCGTTTGAAGAAAAACACATAAGTGATCTCCACCTCTTCCACTTGGCCGGGGATGAGGATCCCAGACCCCTCCCGATGCATGAGGTGTCAGCGCTAGGCCGGCTGACCCGGCATCTCAAAGTCCAAAACCTTTATGTCGGGCAAAGCCCTACGAGGAAGTGGGCATCCCCGCAGGGTTGACGAGGGTTGCGCTATCGAAGGGGTCGAAGAGAAGAGGAGTACTTGGAGGCGCTGTACCTGCTGTGGAGGAGGGACGAGGCGATAAGGGTCAAAGCGCTAGCCGAGATGCTAAACGTAAAGCCCCCCAGCATAGTCGAGTACCTCGACAAGCTGGCTCGCAAGGGATTGGTGAGGTACGTAAAGCACGAGACCATAACCCTGACGGATGAAGGGGCCAGGCTGGCGGAGGCCATATACAAGAGGCACGAGGCCCTCAAGGAGTTCTTAATGACCTTTCTGAAGTTGCCAGAGGACATAGCCGAAGACGATGCCTGTGGCATTGAGCATGAGCTCCACGACTTGACGGTGAACAGGATAGTGAAGTTGATGGACTTCTTTAGGGAGAACCCTCAAGCCCTCTCGACGTTAAAGGGCGTTGTTAACGCCGTATATGAAAATGAGCGAAGGCGTTAGCAGGCTCTAACGCAAGTACTCGCAGACCCTCCTCGCCACCTTCATTGCCAAGGACATTACGAGCAGGATAGGCGGCTTCCCGAGCGGGGGAGGTATCAAGCTGGCGTCGGCAACGAAGACCCCATCGCAACCGGCTATCGTCAGGTCTCGAGAGACCACTCTTCCTATAGCCGCAGTCCCGCCGGGATGCGCCCCCCTCACGTGAGTCATGGCGATCTCGTTCTCTTTAACCCCAAGCTCTATTAGTAACTCCTTGGCCTTCTCGACCCCCCTCTCAAGGACCCTCAGGTCCCTCCTAGTCATTCTGGTCTCCACAACGCCGTCGGGCCACACGACGCCCTTGCCCTCGTCGGCAACCTTGACCATCATCGACGCAATTCTCCTGCTTCCAAGGTCGACGCCCTTAGCCGCCAGTTGAAATTGTAGGAGGCCAGTGTAGTGAGGCGATAGCATGAAGTCGCCGAAGTCGATGTAAGCAGCCATCTGAATGCCCTCGCTTGATGGAGGCCCGTCGTAGGGCCCCCCGATAGTCACGAACGGGTCCACGAAGAGGTTCCTCCCCACGCTCTCGTCGTCGTGGAGCTGGGCCAAGAGCTTGGGGGTCTCGAGAGCGCCAGCAGCTAAGACGAGGGCCCTGCACTCCACCTTAAGCCTGTTGCCATCTACGAGACCCTCTGCTATCAACTTTCCTTGGCGCCTATGCAACTTGTCGACCCTAAACCTCGTTAGAACCTTTAGCCCTCGTTGCATACCAGCCTTGATTAGGTCTAAAGCCGAGATCTTTGCCTTCGCGGGGCAACCATAAGCACACCTGCCACACCCGATGCATCTGTCGAAGTAGATGGACTTCGGCATGACCTTGGTCTTTAGTCCGGTTCCCTCGGCGACATCGATGAACTTCTTGGCGAAGGGCGGCAACTTGTCCTCCGGTACCTTGGATACTGACGTAAGCTCGCAGACCTCTCGAATTTCGGCTGTCAGGTCCACGCCAAGCCCCTTGAACCTCTCGATGACATCTTCAGTAACCAGCATGTTGCCCATCGACACTAGCGTGGTACCGCCGAGCCCCTCGCCTCTGAGGATCTCTATCGACGACGTCACAGGGCTGTAGCCCGATCTGGCCCTCTCGAGATCGACGTCCCCGCCTGCTTCCGCTAGTACCGCCTCGAAGTTCTGACTCACGAGCTCGAGCGACGCCACGCTACCCCCAGCACCGCTGCCAACGACGAGCACGTCCGTGCTGATCATGGTTGCCGCCTTGCGTGCTCCTTGGAAAATTTACTGAGCCCTCCCTATTTATTGTGTTTGCTCCAACTTGGCCATCTCATGCGAGCTGTCTCCGAGCGCCTTCGTAAATCTTTGCAAATCTTTAGAGGCCCAACTCGGCCAAAATACCACAAACAACGATTTCGCTTAAGTATCGTATCGACATAGTCTTCGGTTGGTGCTTCTAAGATAACCTTCCAAGCACACCCACAGTATACAGACCATCATAGAACTTCTGACTTAAAAGCTTGGCGAATAACATGGCAATTTTGGGCTAAATGTTAGGCGAAGCAGTCAAGCTGATGTTCTTGCGATACTAGATGGAAGGGCTGTTAGCATTCACGAACCCTCTACACTCACGTCTAAGCTAATGGCAAGAGCCACGTACATGGCCGTCAAGGAGGTATGGGGCAGTCATCAAGGCGTCTTCATGGGCATCTATTGAAGCAGCTGAGCGATATCGTTCAAGTACTCAGTCAACTGTTGTCGTGGATCAGAGTTGAAAAGCTCAGCTAGCGTGATATTTGGAGTGAAGTGGCGCCGGGAGCGGGATTCGAACCCGCGCGGCCCAGAGGGCCACAGGCTTAGTGGGGCTGAGGGCCTCTCCAGGCCTGCCCCCTACCACTAGGGTATCCCGGCTCCAAGTATAACGGAGCAGAGCCCCTCTTTAATTATCCTTTCTCCTCAAACCTAGGGGACTTCCACCGCCTAGGATAAGTCCCGGGCCTCATGATCACTCTCATCGGCTTAGCGACTATGCCTCTCTCGGCCTCGAGTATCTCATGAGAGTTCATCAGCGCCTTGGCTATGGCGACGAGCTCGCCCTTCAACGTCATTATGGCCACGCGCCCGTCCTTGATTATGTCGTCTGTGAGGTGGAGCACTCCTGGAGCGGCTAAGGGGGCTCCGTGGCATATGGCGTCCACGGCGGAGTCCCTTATGTAGATCTTCGGCAGGTCCTTGACGGCATGCTCTACGGGGAGGATGGCCCTCCTCAAGAGGCTTTCATCGCCGTACTCCCTCCACGCGACGACGGCTTCGTGCAACTCGTGCATCGTCACCAAGTTCTCGTCTTCAGTGAAGGGCCCCGTCTGTATCCTCCGAAGCTCGGCCATGTGCGCCCCCACGCCCAGCACCTCACCAATGTCGTGGCACAACTTCCTTATGTAGGTCCCGGCCTCGCACCGGATCGTCATCAACACGAGCCTGCCGACTACCTCATGGACCTCGATCGAGTATATCCTCCTGATCCTGAGCCTCCTCTCGACTGAGGCCTTGAGCGGGGGCCTCTGGTAAATCGGCCCCACGAACTCTTGGCAGACCTCCCTGATCCTCTCCTCGGGCACGGCCTCGTGGAGGGCCATCACGCAGACGTAGGTCTTGTCGGAGTGTATCACGTGCTGAAGCACGTTCCGCGCCCTGCCTAGGGCTATCGGCAGGACGCCCGTGACCTTCGGGTATCCCCGCCCCCTAGCGGGGCTCTAGGGTCCCGCCGTGGCCCGCCTTCTCGACGCCGAGGAGCTTCTTAACCCACGAGGTAACCTCGTGGCTCGTGGGCCCTGGGGGCTTATCGAGGTTTATTATCCCTAGGTCCATGTGAAGCTCTATGGGCCTCTGATCAGGGGGGCAGCCGTATCTGTGGTCCGTCGTCTCCTCAGCCTTTATCAGTATGCCCAAGCTTGCTCCACCAAAGATAGGGGTTGAGAGGTGGCTTATGGGGCTATCGGAGCGACCTTCTCCTTCATGAACTCCAGCTTGCCAGCTTTCTCGAGAGCCGCCTTGACCTCTTCGTCGCTGGCCCCCTTGGGGACGTCTATCTTCTCGGGCGTGGGCACCAAGTGTCTAATGTTGGCCCTCTTTCTCTTCACCCCGGTGACGTCCTTGGGGCCCGTCACCAAGACGAAGTTCTCGTCTATTATGTCGACTATCACGCACTTCCTGCCAGCGAGCCTGCCGGCGTTCTTGACGCATATCCTGCCTACCTCTATGGCTGGCACGTCCGTCACCCCGTGGTTCGGCTTTCTATGAACTTTGAGATTAGGGTTTTTAACGTTTCGGTTATGACCTCCTTGCTGAGCCTGTTGGTGTTGAACACGACGTCAAAGATGGACAGGTCGTCTAGGTCGAAGCCGTACAGGAGCCTCGCCCTCAGCTTGTTGCTCTCCTCCCTCAGCTCCAGCTCCCTGAGGGCCTCCTCGTAGGGCACACCGTCCCTGGCCGCGACCCTCATGGCCCTGACCTCCAGCGGGGCCGTGAAGAATATCCTGAGGTCTGAGAAATCTCTTAGGACCCATCCGGCTAGGTGGCCCTCGACGACCACGTCCCCCTTCTTGGCCTCCTCCACAGCCCTGCCGTCCACGATTCTGTCTATCCCGAAGTCCTTCTCCGCAAGCTTGTGGAGCTCCACTAGGCTGACCCCCCTCTCGATGGCCAGTTGCCTGAAAAGAGACCCGGAGGACACGTACCTCAAGTTGAAGAGGCGGGCGACCTCTTTGGCGTAGGTGGTCTTGCCAGCGCCCGGCTTGCCGCTGATAGCTATGACCAGCCCCATAAATCCACTAAGGTCAAGAAGTCTTTATAAAGCCTACGAGCTCGAAGGTTGCGATCACGAAGTACCGCTCACCGCGGAGGACCCCCTGATGACAGCTCTGACCAGCCCCGACCTGAGGCACCTCGGGCACAGATAACCTCCGTACGGCCTCTCGGGCCTCCTGCTACTCTTGGGAATCCCTCTCATCTCGGTCTTGGGCAGTGCAGGGGTACCGTGGAGCTCTCCGCGGCACCAAGCGCACCTAGCCTCTCCTCTCTTGAACTCGACAGGCCTCCACACGAGCCTTCCACCCGGAGTCCTCACGAGCTTGTGCGGCTTCCCCCTCAGGCCCGGCCTTACCATTGCTACCCCCTTAGTCCGAGGATTGGAAGTCCAAATTAAAAACTCTCTGCAGTATCGGAGATATGGCTAAGGAGGACAGGAAGTACCAGACCCAGAAGGGCACACGCGAGCCTATTATCGGCAGATACGCGACATAGGCGTATTCTCCGCTAAAGACCCCCGAGAAGAGCCAGAAGAGGATGAGGAGAGGGACGAAGTAAACGATCATTGGTTTCATGGTCTGTGCGGTATACATGGCCTGTAGCTTGTCGATATAGGGCTTCTTCCTCATTAGCTTCTCCACAGCCTTCATGTCCCTGGCCCTCGTGGCCTTGAGGAGCTCCCTCCTCCACTTGTTGAGCTCTTGAACCTGTTGCCTGACGATCTTCACGTCGATCATGAGTCTCTGGACGCTCGACGAGATCAGGCAGGCCGCGAGGGCTAGCAGGAACACGAAGACCGCGCTCCACGGAGGGTTCACGAAGTCGCCTAGAGCCTCTCTGAGCCACAGCGACACTCCTTGGAACCAGTCCACGCGACGTCACCTACTCGATTCCCAAGAACTGCCTCAGCGCGGGGTACATCTCTAAAGCCCTCTCTCGAGCTATCAACTGATAGTACTGGTAGAGGATACCAACCATCAGGAGTATCCCAGTGCCCCCTCCGAGGACTCCGAATATGTCGCCGAAGGCCGCTATCAGCGCCACGAGTATGCCGCTGACCCACG
>JAAOZJ010000025.1 GCA_011605835.1 Thermoproteota archaeon | reverse complement strand
CTCGTCCTGTAGTCCGTTAATCCCTTCCTCCTCCTCTTGAAGGGCACCCGCCTTATGACCTTCCTCTTAACCAACTTATACCCTCCTCAGGAGGCCCTGTTGTTTTATGTATTCCTTCAGGTGGGCTCTGCTTTGGAAAACCCCTCCCTTGACTAGCCTATACAGCCTTCTGTAGGCCTTCTTATCGATCAGCCTCCTATTCCTCAACATCCTTAGATATCTTCGAAGAGCCCTTACCCTTGCGATCCAAAGCTTTCTCTCCAAGTCGGCCACGGAGCCCTTACGAGAGCCCTCACCCCTCCTCAAGCCCCTGCGCTTCTTGAGGTGCCTGAGCTTAGCCCTCGCCCTGCTCGTCCCCCTGACGGGCTTAGCGGCTATCACGCCTTTTTCAATCAGCTTCCTAACGTCTTCCTTGGTTATGGCCGAGGCGGCCTCATCGAGCTTAGAGGGATCTATGTAGACTCTGCTCTCTCCTACTCCCAAGACCTCAGCTGCCAGCCTCCTAACGATGCTCAAGTTCATGTCTCAACACCAACCGCGTTGAGAACCCTTAGCCCCATGCTCTTGGCCTTCTCAATTATCTGAAGCCTCTTCCTCCTCCCAACGGCGTGAGCTATCTTAACGCAGTACTTCCTTGGGTCTAGGCCCTCTAGATCTTGGGGCCTTCGAACCAAGACCTCGACCAAGCCAGAAGGGTGCAACCCCCTAACAGCCTTGGGATTGCGATAGCCAATCCTGACGAGGGGCGGATAGCCCTTCCTCGACCACTTTATCTTATTGTCTATTCCCCTAGGCCTCCTCCAGCTCTCCTCATCGACCCTCTTTAGCTTCAAGGTGTTCAGCCTCCTGAACTTCACTCTCATCCTATTCATCTTCAGCCTTAACCTCAATAGCCTCTTAGTAATGTTGCTCAAAGCGATGAACCCCCGGGACTTACCACTTCACCATACGGTCGACTTAAAAACTTTTAGATTCAGCCGCACTTACACTAGGCTTTTACCCTTGCGCTCGTATATGTATATCCCGTCCATGAAAATTCGAGGGTCATAGCCCTTTATTTTAGTCGCCTGCTCAATGTTGGCCGCGGTCTGGGCCACCTGCTCTATGTCTATGCCCTCAACTATCACGTCATCCCCCTTAACCTGGACCTTCACGTTGCCAACTATCTTGGCTACTCTTTTGGACTTCTCGCCCATGAAGTTCTCTACTATGACCTTGTCTCTCTCCACCTTAACGCTCATGGGGAAATGGGAGTAAACTATCTTGAGCTTGTACACGAAGCCTTCTGTGACGCCCTTGATCATGTTCCTGATGTGGGATGCTATGGTCCTGCAAACGCTCTTCCCTCGCCTGCCCTTTATGTAAGATTCCACTAAGACGTTTGAGTCGTCTCTCCTGATATAGACCTTGGCGTGTGAAAAGTCCTTAGTTAACGTCCCCTTAGGGCCGCTGACCGTTACCTTCGCAGGCTCTTCAATCTTCACGTCCACTTCCGGCGGTATGGCTATCCTCTCAATGATACAGGGCTCGTAGAGCATCTTCATTTCCAACGCCTCGCGCTAATGGTCAGTAAACGTAGGCAAGTAGGACCCCTCCTATGCCAAGCTCTTTAGCCTCTCTATGAGTCATAACTCCCTTGGACGTTGAGATTATGAGTAACCCAACGTCAGGAGATGGCAGATACCTCTTCTCCCATTTCTCGAACTCGTTTTTCTTGACGGGGAACCTCGGTTTTATGACTCCGCAGTCGTTTATCCTGCCCAATAGTTGAACCCTTATCTTTCCGAACCTGCCGTCGTCTATGTACTCAAAGTTGCCTATGTAGCCGTGCTTGAGCAAGAGCCTCAAGACGTTGGCTATAAGCTTCGAAGCTGGCATTATGAGCGCCTCTCCCTTGGCCCTCATCTCGCAGTTCTTTATCGTCGTCAAGGCATTGGCAAGCGTGTCGTTCATTACCATGAATGCTCACCCCTACATGTACTTCTTGAAGCCGAGCTTGGGCGCTACCTCTCTAAAGCACCGCCTGCAGATCATGAGTCCATACTTGCGGATTAGAGCCTCGTGAGTGCCGCAAATCCTACATCGCCTACTGCCCTTGCCGAATTTCCTCTCTTTAGGCGGCCTGTACTTGCCCAACCAACTCACCTCACGACTTCACGTGATCTTGACTCCGAGGACCTCTTCAACGAACTTCATGCCTTCCTCCCTCGTCACCCTATGACCTTTACCGACACTTGACCTCTTTCTCCGCCTTCTCATTACCCGATATCCGGGCCTCTCGATGGTCACACAGACATCAAACCCGAATATCCCCAGCGCGGGGTCGTACTTCACCCCCGGTAACGATATGTGTTCCTTTACCCCAAATGAGAAGTTGCCGAACTCGTCGAACGAGGACTTCTTGATCTTGAAGTCCACAGCCGCGAGTGCCCTCTTCAAGAACTCTACGGCCCTGTTCTTCGTCAGCGTGACGACGCAGGCTATGCTCTCCCCTTTCTTTATCCCAAATTCTTTAATGGTCTTCTTGGCCCTCCTGAAGCTGGGCTTTTGTCCCGTGAGCTGTTCCAAGACTTGAGCTGCCTTGGCCAGCTTTTCGCCAGAGGCCCCCACAGCCATGTTTACAACTACCTTGGCTATCTTGAGCCTCTTCATTGGGTTCTGGTGTTCCTCCATGGCTTCTCACTCCAGCGTTATTGCCGGGGAGTCCCTCCCTATCACGAACACCGTCAAGTACCCCACGTCAAACCTCTCGCCTCCCTGCTCAAGCGTCACGATCTTGTACTCCCTCATGGGCCCTCCTTTTACTTCGACGATCTTGCCCGTGCTACCGACCTTCCTCCCACCTATGACCAGCGCCAAGTTACCCGGTTCGAATGGGTAGTGCTCTACGATCTTGCGGTCCGGGAGCGATATCTTAACGACGTCGAACGTCTTGTAGACGTCCTCGACCGGATTCCGAGGATTCGACACCTTGATCAAGATATTACTCCCATCGTGAAGGTTGAGCTGTACGTTGCCTCCTTTGACCGTGGTCTTGCCCTCTACCCTACAGAGCTTGAAGTGCTTTTCGTGCTCTGGTATGGGCACTAGGTCTAAGAGTCTACCCGGTCTGGGGAGCAATCTAAAGATTAAGTTCTCCTTCTCTATCTCTATCACGTCCATAAGGCCCACGGGGAATCTATAGTCCTTCCTCACGACGCCGTCAACCTTGACGGCCCCCGACCTCAAGATGTATTTGGCCTCCCTCGCGGATTCCGCCAACTTGAGCACGTCCCTCAACACTATGAGAAGGGGGATTGACTTCTCGAGGGAGTGCGGGCCTGGCGACGGCCTTGGGGCCCACACGTACTCCTTTACCGGAACTGGCCACCAAGCCGGCATGGCATAGCGCTTCAGGCCCTTTGATGCAGACTTCTTCGTCATGTGAGCTCACCTAGATCACGCAGTTGCCTTAGCTGCCATCCTTCTCTCGACGATTTTCTTCCTCCACTCATCGTCTAAGTTTAGCTTTATTATCTGAACCTTCGAGGGGTGGACTGGTATGGGGACTTCAGAGCCATCAGCTTTCTTCCTAACTAACCCCTCGATGTAGATCCTGTACTTCTCGTGATCCAGCCTTATTACCTTGCCTGTGTGGCCCTTGTGATCTCCTCTCATGACCGTGACCACGTCGCCGGTCCTCACGGGCAAGGACCTAAAGGGGTATTGCTTCTTGAGCTCTTCAGATAAATGCGCTGACATGAGCTTGTGCCTGATGTGAGTTGGTGCCTGGTACAAGAAACGCCTTTGTCTCCTCGGCTGCTTCGTCTTCATGCGCATAGGGCCACCTCACACTATTAAAGTTGCTAGAGCCGCCAGCCTCGGCCACCTCTCAGCTGCTTCGCGGGCGATTGGCCCCCTTATCTCCGTCCCCTTCGGGGTACCGTCCTCTGTCACTATGACCACTGCGTTGTCTTCGAACTGGACCCACTGGCCATTGGGCCTCCTAAACGGCTTCTTCTGCCTCACAACTATAGCCCTCACTATCTGCTTCCTGAGCTCCGGGGTCCCCTTCTTGACCGACGCCATTATCATGTCGCCCACGCTGGCTCCGGGGAGCCTCCTATGCCTAGTCTTGCCCCTTACGACGCCTATCATCGCGACCTCCTGAGCGCCGCTGTTGTCCGCGCACTTTATCCTAGAGCCTGGGAAGACCGCTAGACTAATCTTTGGCCTATACGATATCCCTGCAGCTACTTTTGGCCCTCGCTTAGCCATTGAGATCCCCAGTTGACGTTGTGGACTCAAAAAGCCTTGCGGGGTATAAAAACTTAATTCTTTCGAGTCCTATGCCCAAAGCTTTGCATTAAAATTCAGGAGATGGGCTTGCCCAAGACCACGAAGCTCACGGTCTTGGCTAAGGGCCTGCACTCCCCTATGACGACTTTATCACCGACTTTGACGTCGAGGCAAGAGGGTAGATGTGCGTGGATCTTGCGCCTCCTCCTCTCGTACCTCTCGTACTTCTTCACGTAGACTATGTACTCATGAAGTATTGTGGCCGTGGACTTCATCTTCGTGCTGACTACTGTGCCCTCCAAAATCTTGCCCCTGACAGAGAGGGTACCATGGTATGGACAGCGAGGGTCCTCACAGGTCCTCTCAGGGGGCTTGATGCCAGGTATGCCTATGTTCCTCGTCCTCACCGCCTTGCTCATGGCTTTTGATCACCGCTGAGCGAGAAAGGATGGAGAGGGCGTTTAAAAACTTTTGCTCAAAACCGAAGCCCTCACCAACGCCTCTTTACCACCCGCTTTACCCTGTCCTCTGGCCTCCCGATGAGGTAATTGCCCTCAACCTCAACTATGACGTCTGAAGGAAGCTT
>JAAOZJ010000001.1 GCA_011605835.1 Thermoproteota archaeon | reverse complement strand
TCAACTCCACCCTCCTCCAAAGTCTCCTTAATCTCCCTGCGGATTCTAACGCTAATTACAGTGCTCATAAACAACACCATAGACTATAATTGTCCACAGATTTATAAACATCGCCTCTGCAAGACGTAGATGCTTTACAAATTGAATTTTAGATTAAATGTGTTGAATTTGGTGCAAAATTAAAGTTTTACGCCATTTAAGCTTACCTCGAATTAAATCCTAACGATTTTCTCGAGAACTCTTCATCCTCGGTTACCAGCATCGATTTGCGTTTTGCCGCTAAGGCTATGTAAGATGCACCGTAAACAGCTATTTTCTTGGCAATTGCCAATTGGCTGACGTCGTGCTCAAGCCTCTTGTATCAAGCACTATCATTTCATGAAATAGATCTAAGAAGTCGTCAATTAACGACGAAACTTCCTCAGCTGTTAATGCATGTAGCATGGCGGATTGCCTTCACATGGCATTTAGAGCTTCATAAAGCGTTAACCATCGTGTGGCCTGATCCCAAGAGGCTCTAACTTAGAACTTGTTGCGGGCGTGTCCAGTTGCTACTTAGCGCGCGCTTAACTTGAGGCTCTGAAGTAAAAAGCTACGCTACGCGAACACCGTGAGTCGAACGTAACGGTCGAAGGCTGTAGTGAGAGAGGCCCGAGGTCCGCAGAACACCGAAGCGCATAAGGTGGAAGGGAGCTTTGAGGAGGCTCCAGGATTCGCGAAGAAAGGGTTGAAGGCCGCCCAAAGATTGAAAGCTAATTTCGTTGAACCCGGAGCCTCAATGTAAACCTCGCCGAATCTCACGAAGAGAGAATTGAAAGACAAGACTCGTCTCTATCGAGTAGGGCTTGAAGTTTAGGGTTCGCTCTCCTTCAAGGCTTCTTCAGTTAGGTTCATCAACTTCTCAACGAGCCGCACTATCCTCTCGGCAGAGCTCTTTACGTCATCCAATGACAGCCGAAATTCGTAGAAGTTGCTGTGTAAGAAGTTAGCCTCTTTAAAAGCCTCGTAGATCGACAAGTCACCAGTCTCCCTCGCCAATTCCCTAGCGATCTCCCAGAGCTGGCCGTGGTTCTTCACTTCCATCCCCTTCATCGCCATAACGAGGGCCTTGAGGGCGGTAGCGACGCTCCCCCACAAGAACTCCCCTACCTTCTCCGGCTCTCTGTCCTTAGAGGCCTTGAACGCGTTCTCAAGGTACTCAAGAGACTGATTTAAGTAGGCCCTAGCCCTCTCCACCCTCTCTACTCTCTCGTCTCCTCCACTCCCCAATCCTCCTCGCCCTCGTGACCCTCCCCGTCTTCGAGTCTATGAAGACCTCGTACCTGTAGTAGGGGGCCAAGATGCTCGGCGAGGCCACAAACACGACCCTCCACTCGTTAGTCTCCTTGACGACCTCGCACTCGAGCACGTCCCTCCAGAAGAGCGCCCCCATACTTCGAGCAGCGTAATCCTTAGCTATCTCCACTGCCTTCCTCGCATCGTCTACGATCTGAGACGTAATGATCTCGCCTTTGTCCACGTCTTGCCACCTGTCGTAAAAGAGTGCCAAGCCCGTATAAGGGGTTTCTTCTCAGCGATCACATCGAGGCTATAACTGTTAAAAATAGAGTTTAAACTACTCAAACAAGAAGCTGAACAAAGAGCCACTCGCAATCTCGCCAGTTCCTACATTAACCACGTGCTCTCCCTCTCGGCCAGCCAATTTAGCGACACCTATCTTCACTAAGTGTGCTAATACGTTTTCTCCCTAGCCCCATGTGAGCAACTCAAAATGTGACCTTCTTCGCAAAATCTGGAGGCAACCACTTGGAGACACAATACCGCTTGCTAATCATCAGAGCACGAGCAGTCCATGTTCTAGTAATGCATAATATACCACCTCATCATGTTCTAATAAAGCTTCCAGACAATACACAACCGTATATAACCGTCACCAGTTGCATCACGAAGTCGAACGATCCAGAAGCGTCTCTGGCTTTTGCTTATGTCGCTTGCGATCACCACAACCTTTACTTCGGCATCGAATTCAATCCGATGCTTCGACCTCTTCAAGCATCCAATTCAGGCCCTCTTCATAGGACTTTGAGCGATCGAGCATGGTGTCGAACAGTCTTTTATACTCTTCAGGATCTAAGCCATGCTTCTTAGTGCGCTGAGGAATTCGAGCCCGAAGTTTCTCTATCTCGTCCTCAGTCAGCATAGCCAATTTGGAAGGACCCATCGCGTTCTTTAACGTGTAAAGCGATTCTCTTAGCGGAACCAACCTTTTTCCTCAACATTAGGGGCTTAGAGGTTGACTTCCATGTCCTTCTCCTTGCGATATAGCTTCGCCAGCTTAACCAGCTCCTGAGCATCTCAGAAACTGGTTCATAAATTACTTTTAACTACGTTTTTAATTACAATGTTAAAAATCGAGGTTTTAAGCTTTCTTGGGTGGTTTAAACGTTACCAAAGCAACCAAAAGTCCCACCAATGCAAGTGCTGCAACGTAAGGAAACGCCGCTATGTACGTCCCGAAGATGTCTTTTGCCTGCCCTACTAGTAAGTTTCCCATCACGGCTCCAGCTCCAAAAGCTGTAAACACTAGGCCGTAGTTTCTGGCATAGTCCTTTACCCCAAAGAAAGCCGCAGTCGAAGCCGGAGCAATCGCAAGCCATCCACCTAAATTAAGCCAGAGAATCGCAAACACTATTGTGTAAACCACTAGAGATGCAGGATAGAGGTACATAGCTATCGAAGCTGAGAAGATCAGCGTAAAAGATATCAACGCCGCTCTCATGGGCTTAAGCTTGTCTACTATCCATCCAAAAAGCGGTCTCCCAAACCCGTTACAACATGCGAACGGGATCACGAGCGCTGTAAGCACCACAGAAATCTCCTCCTCCGATATCCCGATGTTATTCGCCACCTCAAGACCTACGGGCTTTGCGACGCCGATGGCAAGCAAGCCAGCCAAGGTCCCTATCGCGTAACAGGTCCAGAGGCCATAGAAAGTCCTTGTCCTGACCATCTCGTTTCGCATGAAATCTACCGCCACAGTTTTAGCGGCGTCCTCGAGCGGTCTCCACCCCTTTGGCGTCCACCCTGCAGGAGGGAAGCGAAGGGCCAAAGCGCATACAATGATCATGGCCGCGTAGAGAGCTCCAAGAATACGCAGAGAGTTTTCCACGCCATAAGTTGCCATCAGGAAGTCCATTAGCGGCCCCGTAATCGCGGCCGAGAACCCGAAACCCAGAATCGTCAAACCCACGGCAAGTCCACGCTTGTCGGGAAACCACCTTCCTGAAGTGACGATCGGACAATTGTACGTCATTGCCGAGCCTATTCCGCCGATTACCCCGTAGAGGAACACTAGAGAAAGAGGAGATGTTGCGAATGAAGCCGCAAACCAGCCCATACCTACGACAACCCCGCCAAGAATTGCTATCTTTCTAGGCCCGTACTTCTCGATGTACTTCCCCATCAGCGGCATCGTAGGTGCAGATAGGAGCAGAAAAACGATGAAAGGCAACTGCATCTCAGTCGCCGTCGGTTTCAAACCATAGACAGTTTCAAATAGCCTCCTAATGGGTATTTGAATAATGCTGTAAGCGTATATCGCCCCCAGAGCTATGTTTATAATCAAACCCGCCAAAACCAATACCCATCTGCCTTTCTCTGCCTCCATGCCGAATGGCTTTACTTCAGACAATCTTTTCACCATCCTTAAGAGAGCTGGTTTCAAAAGGTTTGAGCCTTCACTTCTTATTCTACTTAGTGCTTCGTGAGTTAACAGATCACGAGTGGAGCGCTATTTCATCCTTCTACCCAAGCCTATGAGAAGTAGGAGGGCTTCAAGCGATGAGTCGTTGATTAATGGAATTCCATGTGTGATCTCAACTGCTACAACAATCTCATCTATTGCCTCCTGCTTACCCGGCGACGCCTCCAAAAGTCATCTCCAATAGCGCAGAGCCGATAACAAGCATGCACCTTGACCTTCCAATTCTCTCTTCTTAAGACTCAGGATGAAAACCTGCTGGGCATAGTAACTCTTGAAATCTTCTTTCAATTCTCTCCTCACGAGATTCAGCATGTATTCTGAAGATTACGGGACTCCTCTGAGGGGGCTTTCAATTCTCTCCATGAGATTCCTTACTGCGCGAGGATTACTGGCCTGACCGCGCGTCTAAAAGAGCTAAGGCGCCTTCTCAAGCAGGCGACTGACCAGCTCGATGTACTGCTTCGCCCTCTCCATGAGGGGTTTGTGCTCGCTCTCCTCGTAGAAGAGGCCGTAGAAGCAGTCGCCATGGAGGCTCTTCCTCACGTCAATGAAGTACGCCGCCAAGTCCTCCGCCTCCTTCTCGCTCAAACCGGCTTTGAGGAACGCCTCCTTCACGAAGCGCCTCCACGTCCAGCCCTCGGGCGGGGAGGCTGTGTCTAGGTACTTTTCCGCTAGAGCGGTAGTGGCGTGCCTGACGGCAGCCCAGATCTTCTCAGCAGCGTCGTAGGGGTCCTTCTTC
>JAAOZJ010000026.1 GCA_011605835.1 Thermoproteota archaeon | reverse complement strand
AGTTCGTCTCGCCCGGCAGGACGATAACTGAGGCCGATATAGTGATGTTCGCGGCCTTGACTGGCGATTGGACTGAGCTTCACACAAACGCCGAGTACGTGAAGAAGACGATATTTGGCCAGAGGATCGCACACGGACTATCGACCCTAAGCGTCACCTCTGAATTAGCGCTAAGAGCTCGAAGGATGTCTACTTTGGAAGTGATGGCTTTTTTTAGGACTAGACAACGTTAGGTTCACAGCCCCGGTGTTCATAGGTGACACGATATGGGTAGAGTCAGAGGTCGTCGAGGCGAGGCCCAGCAAAAAAGCAGACTCGGTGCAGGGATAATCGGGTTTAGGAATGTCGTGAAGAACCAGAGAAACGAAGTCGTAGCGACATACGAGACGGCCATAATGGTACGTGTAGAGGCTGAGGGACGATAGCAACGAGGCGCGAGCTATAGGTTGAAGCCGAGCGATCGCTGTCGTTGGCACTTTAAGGGCTTGCGGTTGCGCAGGTACTCGAACGGAGGGGATGGAAGAGGGCTAATCGACTGCTATCATCTAATATTTGAGGGCCTACTCTTGCGTGATTGGGCTGAAATTATGAGCAAATTAGAAGAAAATTCTAAAGCTGGGGAAAGGACTATCTCTGGCCTACGAGGAGAGCTGTATGTTTACGGGTTTTGAACTAACTGAGGAGCAGAAGCTACTCCGAGACGCCGTCCGCGAGTTCGCCAAGAAGGAGTTCACCCCCGAGAGGTCGAGGGAGTACGAGGAGAAGGAGGAGTTCCCATGGGAACTCTACAGGAAGATGTGCCAGCACGGCTTCCTAGGCTTGAGAATCCCCGAGGAGTACGGCGGACAGGGCTACGGCCTTATTGAGGAACTGATAGTAGTCTACGAGACCGTGAAGGTCGATCCGCCGCTCGCAAACACCGTCCACGCCGGGCACTTCGGAGTGAACTTCCTCATAAACTTCGGAACTCAGGAGCAGAAGGCTAAGTGGCTACCCAAGCTCGCGAAGGGAGAGATTACCAGCGCAGCCATGTTCACTGAGCCTGCCGGAGGGAGCGATTTGGCGCGTGTGCTCGACACGAAGGCCGTGAAGGTCGGAGAAAAAACTTGGAAGATCAACGGGACCAAGACCTTCATAACGAATGCAACTACCTTTAGTGTTGCGTGCGTCTTAACCCAGACGGACCCTAACGCTAACCCGCCCTACAGGGGGCAAACCATATTCGTAGTCGAAAGAAAGCCAGGCATCGACGTGACTCCCATAAAGGGCAAGATGGGCTGGCGTGCCTCGCCAACGGGCGAGGTCTCCTTCAGCGACGTCGAGGTAACCGACGACGACATCTTGGGCGGGCCAGCCAACCTAAACAAGGGGTTCTACCACTCGTTAGCCTTCTTGGACGAGGCTAGGGTCAGCATTGGATGCATAGGTATAGCTACTGCCGAGGCCGCTCTCGAGAAGGCGATTCAGTACGCCAAGGAAAGGAAAGCCTTCGGCAGGATAATAGCTGGGTTCCAAGGGCTAGCGCATAGGATAGTGGAGATGGCGACTAGAATAGAGCTTGGGAAGTCGATGATCTTCAGGGTGGCCAAGGTCATTGAGAGGTCTAAGGAAGACAAGGCTCTCTTGGACGAGGCCATAAAGCTAGCATGCATGCTGAAGTGGTATGGCACTAGGCTGGCTGTTGAGGCCTGCGACCTAGCCATCGACGTCTTAGGAGGCTACGGCTACATAGCCGAGTACGACGTGGAGCGCTGGTTCAGGTTCGCGAAGCAACTGGAGATAGTCGAGGGGACTAAGGAGATACAAAAGAACGCGATAGCGAGGTATGTGCTGGGCAGAGAAGCGGCGCAGTACTTTTGAAAAGGTCTCGCCACTCCCACCTCCCTTTATTTTATCGATAATGAACCTGGATCGCTTGAGCAGTCCTTGAGAGGCTTTGAGTAACTTCGTGGTTGGCTTTCGCAAGTCAAGCGCCGTTGCTTGGTTGTTAGACTTGGGTAGCAATTTGAAGGACCCCATCAATTTGAGGAGATCCTTATGTACTTACTGACATTTTCCGCCGCGTCCTCGACAGCGGCCTCTATGACCAGGTCGACGTCCTTCGCCTGATCGTAAAAGGTCGTGGCCTTTATGCTGTTCAAGATGGCGTCGGGCAGCTCCTTCACCAAGCCCCTAGCGGCCAGCCCCTCGAGGCTCCACCTGATCTTCTCGAGGGCATTCCTCAAAATTTCGTCGCTCACGTCTATCAGCACCACTTCGTAGTCGTGGATCGCGCAGACCTCGGCTATCCCGTGGCCCATCGTTCCTGCTCCTACGACGGCCACCTTCTCGATCGCCCTACTCATAGGACGTCGAATATCACTTTCCCCGGCGAGTTTTTATCCGTTGTCCCTGGTAGTCCTTCGGCCACGACGTCTTTCTTAGCGACGCTGCGCACGTCTTAAGCCCTAACTTGCAATAGCTCCTTACCTGAGTGCGTAGAGATCAAGAGCAAATGCTTTTTCACATTTCAAAGCTTGCGAAACCTATTGCCTATTAATCATCATAGGGTATTGCACGCAAGCGATTAAAGCGTCCTTT
>JAAOZJ010000022.1 GCA_011605835.1 Thermoproteota archaeon | reverse complement strand
GAGCAGGAGATGGGGCGGGGAGGGTCGTGTAGTAGTAGGCGACCGCGGCGACTACAACTACGACAACGACGACGGCTACTATGGCGGCCTGGAGCCTCGTCAACGCCCTACCCTTCAAGCTCAAGAACGCCACCCCGATAAAGAACACTTCATCAACGAACTTATAAGAGTTGCGAGCAAGGAGAGCGAGAGCTTACGGATGGGTGTCGGATCTTCTCACATAGCATGGAGAGATTCGCTAAGACGAGCCCTAGTTGTTGTACAAGCTCGTCCGTGGAGAGCGATTAGGGTTAAGGGCCCAGCGGCTTGACTTCAAGAGCTCCGGGTAGCCGATCCTCTGGGCGTGAGAGCTTTCGAAGGTAGACGATTAAAGAAAATATAAAGTATCATAGTAGGATGTAAGACCATCGATCTTACGAAGGGACAACGCTGAAGTCATAGCCTTGTCAAGGGGCATGCGCGTCCCTCACTCGGAACGGCCTGGCCTTGACGACGAGGAGTTTAAGGGACGAGAATTTGTCTGCCCACAACTTTGCCATGCTCTAAGTTGTCTATGGCTTCATTTGCCTCTTCAAGCCGCATGATCTTCGTGACCATGGGTTTGACCTTGCCCCTCTCGGCGAGGTTCACTACGCCGATGAAGTCGGCAAGGTTGCCGATGAAACTTCCAATGAACTCTGCCTCATTGAGAACCGCGAAGGCGCTAGGGCATCTCAGCTCGCCTCCGTAAAGGCCAACGATTATGTACTTGCCGCGTTTGGCTAAGGCGTTCGGATAAGTGGACAGCGTCTTGTCTGAACCTGTGAAGTCGATGACAGCGTCAGCGCCCCTGCCGTCAGCCAACCTCTTTATTTCTTCGACGACGCTGCTATTTCTCCCATCTACTACGTAATCGGCCCCGGCTCTCTTAGCGGCCTCGAGCGCTTCATCCCTAACGTCCACTCCTATCACGGCCATCCCAATGGCTTTTGCTATCTGAATAGCCATGGTTCCGAGCCCGCCGCCAGCGCCCACTACTACGAGTGTTTTCGAGGGGTCGAGGCCCGCCTTCCTCACGGCCCTGTACGACGTTATGCCAGCGCAACACAAGGGGGCGGCGTCTATGGGCGACAAGTTTCTAATTTTGAGCAAATACCTGTAATGCGGGATCTTAACGTATTCCGCGAAGCCGCCGTCAACGTGGATCCCGAGCTGCCTTGGGTTGTCACAGAGATGTTCTTCTCCCACCTTACAATAATAACACGTGCCATCGCCTATCCACGGATACACGACTACGACGTCGCCTTTGCTGAACCCCTGGACCTCTGCCCCCACCTCCTCGACTACGCCCGCCATTTCGTGGCCTGGCGTGTAGGGAAGCTTAAAACCCAAGTCCTTTATGTTCATCCCACCAATATACCCGCTCCTTATGTGAACGTCGGTATGGCATACGCCAGCCGCTCTCACCTTCACAAGGACCTCGGAGTCCCTAACTTTTGGGACGTCGACCTCCATTAGCTCCAACTTCCCGATATCCACTAATCTCATGGCCTTCATTCTCAGCCCTCCACTCTTTTAATTTTAAAAAAAGATGTAAAAATTTTATGCATTACAAGGGATCGGATGGCTCTAATCCCCGTACGCCTCTTTTAATGATAAATTAGAGCTCCTAGAAAAGCCATCGTCTAACACCTTTCACTAATTTTCACAGCCTTTGAGCGTTCCGACTCTTTCATCCTCCTGAGGCAATAGGTTGAAGGAAGACCTTGTCGCCGTCCTTGACCTTTACTGCGAGGTCCTTAGCAATGACGCCGTTTACGACCACGAAGACCTCTTTATTTAAGAAGAGCTCGTTGAGTGCTTTTCCCAAGTCCTCTCCCAAAATGGAGGGGAGGATTCTCGAAAAAAGTTCTTGGAGGTTTAGCTCTTCGGCCTTCACGTCAAGCCAGACGTACTTCCTACCGACCTTCTCGCTCAGAGTCCACGCGAACTCCACCAGCACCTTCATGGTCTGCGCTCTCACGTGATGTGCTTGCCCAACCTCTCTAGCTCATTCGCGACGTCCTTTAGCCCTAGCTCTTCGAGCTTGTTCCTCGTCGGCACACCCGTCTTGAGGTCCCACCCTCTAGCGGCGTAGTACTCGTCCAGTAGTTTATCTAGCTCAAACACCTGCCCCCTCGCTGGCGCTCTGGGATACGGCTCTCGCAAGAACCTCTCCGGCAACACATCGTCCTTCCTAGAGAAGCCCTCCCTAACGTTGAATGCCCTCTCGAGGTTGACTATTCGCTCGCCTAATGCGATGAGGTACTCCAACTTCTTGAACTCCTCGACTCCAGTAGCGGCGTAGAGCATTTTCGAGAGCAGGTCCAGAGGTACCATGCCGCTCGACATCGGGAACTGGCAAATGCCTGCTGCTTCGTATAGAGCCATCTCGTCTTGCAACCTCTTGCAGAGAGCGCCCTTGCCCTCTGCGGTGAGCGGATCTACCTTCTCCGGGAACCCTATTATCTCAGGGGCTGACCAGCCGTACATGTGGCTTGCGCCTATGTTCGAGGTTGCGAGGTTCAGCCCGTGCGCCTTGGCAGCCCTCGGGTCGTAGGCCGCAAGCTCGAGTCCCTTAACGTGCATCGCGTACCTCTCTGCTCCGCGTCCGATGATCTCGGCGGCCCTCTTGACCCCCTCGGCTAGCACGTTGCCTACGCCCTCTCTAAGCGCTATCTTCCTTATCAGCTCGATGACTGGCTCCGGGTCGCCCCACCTGAGGTCCAAGCCGTCAACCTCCCTCCTCGTCAAGATCCCCTTCTCGTAGAGTTCATATGCGAAGGCTATAGTCACGCCAGTGGATATCGTGTCTAGACCGTAGAGGTCGCATAGCATGTTAGCGTACATTATCGCCTCGCGTTGCGTTATGCCGATCAAGCTCCCCAGAGTGCACTGTGTCTCGTACTCGGGTTTGTCCCATATGATACCCGCGAAGGGGCCTTTAACAGCCCTGAAGAACTGCCAGCAACCCATGGCGCAGGCGTAGCACCCACCCCTCTTGACGACGTAGGGGAGCAGGTTTTCTGGCCTGAAGACGTCGACGTTCTCTAGCTCCGCTTGCCTAAAGTTGTAAGTGGGGAAATGCCCTAGAGTGTAGAACAGGTATATTATGCCGTTCGTCCCTAGTTGTCTAAATCCCTCGAAGGCGGGGTTCTTCATGTAGACGTCTAACTGCTCCTTGATAAGCCTGTTGAGCTCTTCTCTGTCAAAGACCTCCGGCTTCTTGGAGCCCTTAATGACTACGGCTTTGAGGTTCTTGGACCCCATCACAGCGCCCCCGCCACCTCGGGCTGCGCTCCTGTTGTCATTTGTCTGTATGCTTGCATAGTTGACGAGCCTCTCTCCTGCGGGGCCTATGACGACGAGCTTTGCGTTGCAGTCCGTCTCTTCGATTAAGTGCTCACTCGCGTGCGTCGTCATGGCTCCCCACACGTGCGAGGCATCCTTGAACTCAACGACGTCGTCGTGAATCCACAGGTATGTGGGCTTTTCAGCGCGTCCTCCTATGACGATGGCATCGTATCCCGCGAGTTTCATCTCGGCTCCAAATTGCCCTCCACCAACGCTCCTGAAGTAACCTCCCGTGAGCGGGGACTTGAAGGTAACGAAGAATCTGCTCGCACTCTGGATCCCCGTCGCGGCCAGCGGGCCGACGGAAAACACGATCTTGTTGTCTGGACCTAGAGGATCTGTGCCAGGTCTCAATTGGTCCCAGAGTATCTTCGTACCAAAGCCCCTTGCTCCGATGTAGTTCTTCACGAGGTCCGATGGTGTGTCGGTAGTGCTATATGACTTTGATGTGAGGTCAATCCACAGAATTCTACCCGCATAGGCGTAAAGCTTATGTTGAACCACAGAAAAAGGCACCTCAAAATCCCTTGAGGGCCATGGAGTCTTTATAAGCGTTTCGGGTGTGCTTGAGGGGTGCCAGACCGTAAATCAGGAAGAACGTAGTAAATGCAGTGGCGTTGAATTTTTGGAGAAGTGCTCAGCTATCAAGGAGCGCATTCCGCGGTTAATGCTTTATGAAGAATGTTTTAGAAAGGTAACGCTATTTGAGAAAGGTTTTGTTGTCAACTGAAGACCTTGAGAGCTTTAGCGCCTCATGGCCTTCTAATGTAAGTGAAGCGTTATTCCCACACGTAGATGGCTATAGGCCCCCTTAGCTCCTTCCCAACCCACTCTTGCCAGGCCCCATCGAATATCTTCACATTGGCGTACCCTAGCATTTCGTGGAGGGCGTACCATAAGAGAGAGGCGTAACCGCCAATCCCACAGTAAACTATGATCTCTTCCTTATCACCTCCCACTATGTTAGAGGCTATAGCACTGAGGACGCTCATGCTCCTGAAGGTCCAGTCCTCGTTTAAAAGCCATGGAGCTGGCAAGTTTTTGGCTCCTGGGATGTGACCTAGGACATGCGCCCACGGCTCAACCTCGATGCCGAAGTAGACCTCAGGCGTCCTCGCATCTACGATGACGGTTTCTCGATCTTTTAGGCTGACTTTAGATAAGACGTACTCTTTAGAGACGAAGATCGCTTCGTTCAGGGCACCTCTGTACAGAGATTGTCGTAGCGTTATGATATCAGTCGATACGGGCCTCCCCTCTCTCACCCATTTCTCGTGCCCTCCGTCGAGGATTGCGACGTTCCTAACCCCCCGCATAAATGAGAGTAGTTGCAACTCTAGCGGCATCGGCTACTAGGCGCGGATGGCCTGTTCCGCTCACGACAACGACGATGGAGTCGTCCCTTACCCCCTATAGAACTCAAAGTGTTGAACAAACTCTCTGGTGAAGGGAGTTCAAGCAAGAGACCGTTCCTCATAGAGGTCCAAGCTGAGATGGACAATGCGAAGGGGACGTTTACGGACTTGGGGATGTGCCCTTTTAAGTAGTCCTCGAAACCTCTTATATCGATGATGAGGAGTCGCGGATTGTCGATATTGCTAGCCAACCACTCCGTCGAAACTAAGGGAGGTACAACGCTTCTTGATGTAACCATTCTCTACTGATCTCAATTCTTTAAGGAGGCCACGAATAAAAACGCTTGCTTCGTGAGAAAGGTTTACCTTTAACGGCGTAGTGTACTTGTTAACCACTCTTATCACTGTTTTTGACGTTCTCTGGCGAGGCCTCAGTTGGGACTGAGGACAAGAGGCTAATATGAAACCGCCGTCCGGCAGAACCTCTTGGAGCAGCTCCTTCACATGTCTTTTCGACTTTCTCAGGCGTTCCGGTTATGAGGGAGGAAGTCGATACTCCGCCCATCACGCACGTGTGCCCTCCTAAGATCTTCTTTGCCTTCTTTACGCCAGTTTTCTCGAACAGCGCTGTCCTTCATCTCTTCGGCAACTCTAGAATGCTCTCTCGACAGGCATCGTGACGGCCTAGCATTTAACTCTCTGATTGTACGCTCTGGTAATGATCTCCTTCAGGTACGGCCAGTAGAGCTCAAGCAAGGTTTCAGAGAAAGGGAGCTCATTTAAGTGGAGCAGTATAAACAGGTAGCCAAGGCTAGAGGTTATAGACTTCTGTACGTGGTCTCCTTCATTAAAGCGTCACAGGCAAAGCCCAAACCGAGCTCTAGGGTTTAACTCTAAGAGGACCTTGTCGGGTTCCTTCAATTTAACCGCGATTTTTTATCCTCTCTAGTCTCTTCTTATCTTTCATTGGCGAGGTCTGCGGGACTCTCCCGCGCACACGTTATTACTTTATCACTTTGCCATAGTCTTCTGCCCCTTGAAATTTTATCTTTACGCTCGATCATCTAGGAACTCCGGGAAAAAGGTCTGTTTAGACTTGCGCGAGGCCAGATGCTCTCTAATCCGTGAGGTCTGGGGGTTATTGAAGAGGCCCCGCTGAACTTGCTCATTCCTCGGGTCTTCTACCAGGTTTGTAAGGCGCAATCGCCTCGGCGGAGTACTCGCGGACTTAAGCGTTGGCCAATTCGTCGTAATTCAAGGGCTAAGTTCACTACATGATTTTTAAGGAAGAGGCCATTAGTCGCTACATGAAGGTTTTGTGCAACAGTTCTACGAAAAGTGGGGGACGGGTTGCATAACAAAACCACGTCTCTTGACGCATCGCATAACGTGTAAATTCGTCTTAGGATGAGACGTCGCCTTTTCCAAGGAAGCCTCGTTATGAAGTTTGGACTTTGCGTGCTGTGAGACGAGAGAAATCTGACTTAAGCGCGTGATGATAGCTGACCAAAAGTTGCTAGCTGAATAGAAGCGCGCAAGGTTTAAATTCCTTAATCCTATAGTCTTAGGGGTATAGATGATGGGCAAAAGCCATCTAGCCAAGTTATTAAGAGACAGAGAGGTCATTTACACTTTTTTAGGGAGGGCTTGCGAGAAAGAAGTAGACAAACAGCTTCTTGGCGACTTACTCGTTTGTAGAGAGCTCTTTGAAGAGAACTCATTCATTAAGTCGGATGCTGTTCACGTCAAGAGCGGTTTCGAAGAGCTCTACGGCTACTTATCGAAGCTGAGCGAAAGAGGGGACGAGCTGAACAAGGCAATTCTAGAGCTCGCAGTAGACTACGCCGATCTCTTCTTAGGCGTTGGACAATTTCGCAAGGGCGAGGGGATAGCGCATCCGTCGGAGTCTGTTTACTTGACGGGCTATCTGTACAGTGACGTCGTAGAGGAAATCTTCGATACTTATTTGGAGGAGGGTCTAGTCAAATCCCCCGACTTCAAGGAGCCGGAGGATCACATAGCGTTAGAGCTATACTTTATGGCGCACTTATGTAGGAAGGCGAGGGAGTTCATAGAGTCGGGGGCTTATCAGGAAGCCTTGAAGTACCTTAACAAGCAAAAGGCCTTCTTAGATAAGCATTTGCTCAAGTGGGCTCCCTTGCTCGCTGAAGATATCATCAAGTACGCGAATACGGCATTTTACAGGGCCGTTGGAAAGATAATGAGGGGCTTTCTAGAAATAGAGGGGGCCAACGTTAGCGAATTGATTGAACGCATAAGGGATATGCTTTGATCTTTTCGAGAGGTTTGCTCTTCTACCTATTTCATGATCACAGACTCCTTCGTTGAGGCGATGAAAGGGGTCGACAGTACATAAAAACGTTTATCTCGTTTAAGCACTTACTAGTTGAATAGAAATTGTGAAAAGATGTGATGCGAGTGGGAAGAAAGATCGAGATAGAAGAGATCCCTCTGGAGAAGAAGTGGAGGAGACTACTCAGTATTTGCATGGACTATTACCAAACGTGGCGCGAAGTGATAGTTGAGGAGTTTGGAGTTGAAAAGGCTAGGGAGCTGGAAGTAAAGTGGGGCAGGAGGCTTGGAGAGAAGACAGCTGATGTGTACAAAAGAGTGGGATGGCCTGCTACCAATATAGTGAACCTCGCAAAAGCCTTGGTAATAAGCATGAGGATACTGAATGAGGACTGTGAGGCCGTGATAGAGGACGCAAATAGCGTGAGAATAATACATTATCATTGCCCAGAGCATGACGAGTACGCGAAGAGAGGCCTTCCGGGAGGATGTGTTAATAAGTGTTTGGCTTGGTTTGAATCGACGGTTAAGGGGATCAATCCACGATTTAGGGTCGAGTTGCTTAAAAATTTTTTAAAGGATAACACATGCGAAATATTACTTAAAGCAACTTAATGGAGGTATCCGGACAACCTCGATTGCCATAACTTCTTAACTTTTCATCACAATACCTGTCTACTTAAGCGCGTAGTACTCATCTAGAGGCCGGACCTTAGAATGGTCTAAAATTCTGAAAGAAGCCATCGAACTTGAGCGAGGATCTTCAGTCATCATGCGATGACTTCAAGCCTTCGGCTAAGGCAATCGTGCTATGCTAAGCCTAGCAAAGAGATATGAGGTCTGCATTGAGATGACGAGACGAGCCCAAGGAAGTTCTGATGTTTTTAGCAATAACTTAAGAGGCCCTAGCCCTCGTATGCTCTTCGCTTTCTATCAATCTCTTAGCATGTGGTCTAGGTAACGCCTAGTATCAGCATTGGGCATCGCAATGCAACTAACGCTCTCAAACCGCTTTTTAAATAAGCTTCGTCTTCCGATGGCCTTCTTCAAAGTACGCGTCCACGATCACGAGCCTGTCCTCTCATAGTTACCCTTTCTCACACGGTTACCTTCTTAGTGCGTGAGACAAGCTAATCCGAGTGCCACTTATAACATTCTTCAGCACTTCGCTCTAACATGTTCAAAAAAGAGATTAAGAAACCTTAGGAAAAAAAGCGAACAATGATTAACAAGGTCTACAGGGCTTTGTTCTTTGCTTTACTTCTTTTGCTTCTCTAGGAAGACGTCTCCTACGTTTATGTCCTTGTCCGTCTTGTAAACTCCAAGCACCTTCTCCTTGTAGCCCTCTTTCTCCACTTTAACTACGTACGCGTGGTTCCACTTCAAGTTCGTGAGCCAGAAGTCGCCGAACTCGTCGGTTAGCACCTCATACACTCGACCCGTGTTCAGCTCTAGCGCAGTCACTTTAGCGCCTATTACGACCTCCTTTTCCTCAGGATCGACGACGCATCCCGCTATGAACGGCCTCGGCAAGTTCAGGTAGTAGACTCTGGGCTTCGTGTTGAGCTCTGGCTTCAGCACCTCAGCCTTAGCCAAGAGCTCCTTAATCTTGGGGTCGTTCTCGTCCCCGTATATTATTGCCCCAGTAGGACACACGTCGTAACACCTAGGCCCGTACTTCCACTCGGGGTTGTCGAGCAGGTGCGCACATAGCGTGCACTTCTGCGCTATCTGCAAGTCCTCGTTGAAGAATATCGCTTCGTAGGGGCAAGCGTCGATACAAAGCTTTGAAGGTAACCCTGCGCAACCATTGCACTTGGTTGGGTCTATCAGCACTACCCCGTCGTCCCTCTTCTTTATCGCCTTGACCGGACAAGCCCTCACGCATGGCGGGCTATCGCAGTGCATGCAGGGGCGGGGTATGTACGTCACCTTGACCTTTGGCGTCGAGCCCCGCTCTACCTTGTCGAGCCTCATCCAGAAGTGCCCGTACTCTGGTTGTGGTTTGGAGTATGGGCTCCAGTCATTGCCAACGAACTCGTCTTTGCAGGCGATGACGCAGGAGTCGCAACCCACGCATTTCCCTACGTCAATTATCAAGACCTTCCCCATGCTCACCACCTCAGCTTACGAGGTAGGCCTCTATAACCGGCCCTACTATTGGGTGCATCTTCTTCTGGAAGGCCTTGGGGTACTTCCTCATCAGTTCGAGGACGTCGACCTTCTTGACGCCCACGAGCACTCCAGAGCATATCTGCTCTGGCACTCTTATCTCCTCTCCGGGCTTGTACTTCGTTGACGGAGGCGGCAGTAAGAGGTTTATCGCTCCTCCTCTGTCTATCTTGTCCTCGACGCTGATCAAGTCGACCCTAGCGCCGTGGTCCACTGATATTACGCCTGGCTTTATCCTGTTGGTGACGAAGGCGCCCGCCAGGACGGCGCCGAACTCGTTGTATATCATCACGACGTCTCCCGTCTTCACGCCAAGCTTCTCCGCATCGACTGGGTTGATCCACACAGCCTCATACATGTAGCCGTCGGGGCCCTTAACCTTGTAGAGCTCCCTCAGCCATATTATCTCGTCTCCCTGCGAGTGGAACCTGTACCTAGGGTGATTCGACATCAGCAGGAACGGGTACTTCTCCCTCCTAGGCGAAGTAGGCAGGTGCTCGTGCTCCACCCACTTGGCGACTGGAGGCCTCTCCTTGTCGTCGGGAGCGTACTTCAAGATGAGTTGCGACTCGAACTCTATCTTGCCGGTGGGGGTCTCTATGCCCTTTCCGGTCTTCCAGAACCTGGTCATCCAAGAGTCATAGGCGTCGTACCCGTACTTCTTCTTTATCTCGACCCACTCCTCCCACGTTGGGTGCTCGTAGAGCACTATGCGTTTCTTCTTCTTGAACTCCTCCCAGCTAGTCCCTCTAGCGTACTCTAGGTGCCTCTCGTAGATTCTAGTCCTGAGGAGCGTGTCGATATCTGGGAACGCCTCGAGGAGCTCGGGCTTGTTAAACTCCTTAGCCAGCCTCTCGGCTATCATCTTGTGGATTTCGTAATCGCTCTTGGACTCGCCAAGGGGCTCGATGCACTTGCCGTGATAAGCCAGTCCCACGATGTCGCAGAAGGCACTAACAACTAAGTCCTCAGTCTCGAAGTCTGTCAGGCCGGGCAGTATTAGGTCTGCGAACAAGGCGTCGTTTTCAAACCACGGGTTGATGACCAAGTGGAACTCTATCTTTGGACTCCTCAAAGCCTCGATGAACTTGTACCCATACCAGCAAGTAGTGTAGCAACCGTTCTCGTTCCATATCATCCTAATGCCCGGGTGGTCGTCCCTTGGAGGATACCTGTACTTCACGAACATGTCGTGCTCCTTAGTCACGCAGAAGTTGAGGATGCCGCCCGAGCACCACCACGTAACTGGTGGGTTGAGGATGGCGTCAGGGACTAGCGTCTTTATCAGGATTACTGGCGGGACCTTGACGAAGGGCGCCTTCATCGCGCGGTGGGAGTATTTAGTCGGATGGATGTATATGCGCCCAGCCTTCTCGGACGACACTTCTGGGTAGTTCGGGAAGGGTGCTAGCTCCAGCGTATTCAGCGTCGAGGACGTCCAGAACCTGAGGTACTCCCTTCCGGGCTTACCCAAGCCTTGCATCGCTAAGACGTATACTTCCATCCTAGAGGCCATGTGCGAGTACACGCCTCTAATCTTAGGCCCACCGAAGACAACTCCCAAGGAAGTCCTTTTCTTAGCCCACGCTCTAGCTAGAGCCTTTATGGTCCACGATGGTATCCCAGTTATCTTCTCAGCCCACTCGGGTGTCTTAGGGATTCCGTCGTCCTCTCCGAGGACGTGCTTCTTGAACTTCTCGAAGCCCACGCAGCGCGTTTGAACGTATTCTTTGTCGTAGAGGTCCTCCTTGATCCAGACGTAGGCGATAGCCAGGTAGAGGGCGGCGTCCGTGTTCGGGTTTATCGGGATCCACTTGTCCGCCCAAACGGCCGCGGTGTAGTTCATGTCTGGGGCCACTGCGACTAGCTTTATGCCAGCCTTCTTGACGTTCTCCAGCAGGAATGAGACGTTATTGCAGAAGGCAGCGGCAGTCGTCTCCGGATCACACCCTGAGAGCACTATCATTTCGCAGTGTTGTAGGACGTTGTCCCACGCGCCATCGTTTGCGCACTCCCCGACTAACAGCTCGTCGAAGCCCCACGCCAGCTTTGCTCCCCAGTAGAGGCCTTCCCAGCTGTCCGGGTTCCTGACTTGTTGCGTCCACCCGAAGCCGAGGACGTCGAACAGGTAGTGGCCCCAGTAGTGCTGCGTCAATATACCCGTTTGTCCGTGTCCATCAGCTTGTACTAGCACGGGCGTCAAGTCTCCGTACTTCTCTTTGATCTTCTTTATCATCTTCACGACTATGTCTATTGCCTCCTCCCAAGAGATCCTGACGTAGCCCGATATGCCTCTGTTCTGCGGATTTGGGTTGTCCGGGCTCCAGTCAACCCTCTTCAGTGGGTACTTCACCCTTGTGGGCGCGTAGACCCGGCACTTGTACGCTAGCATGTGGGAGTAGGGGACGGACTTCTTCGGCCTCGTAAACGTCCCTCTGCTGGTCTTGATCTCCCACACTCTGAAGTTCTCCGGGAGGTGGCAGGGCAAGATCCTTATGATCCTGCCGTTCTTGACGTGCACCTCCATCGGAGGAGATGAGTAGCCGAAGCCGCAGAGCGTTGACGGTAGATACTCAACCCTCACCTTGTAGTTGCAGTTCTTGATCCTCTCGATCTCCTCCCTTGAAACGCTCTTGAGGGGGCCTGTGCCCTCGCTCAGCAAGCCCTTAAGGGCCGTCGACATTTACATGCCCTCCTTGTCACAGGGAGGTGTGATGTATAAGCGTTTAAAAGGCTTTCGGGAGGGTTGATGGAAATGGAACAGCAACTAACTAAGACGACTCCCGCTTCACAACGCGACATAGTCCGTGGATAACTCCAAGACTTTTAATGAGAAAATTTGAGAAAATTTAAAAAGCCTTGCACGGTACACTTACAACCCCGTTAATCCCTTCAAGAGGGGTAAGGCATGGAGCCGAGAGAGGCCGATATCGTGTTGAAAGTCATTAAGGAGAGGAGGAGCATAAGGAAGTACAAGCCAGACCCCGTCCCCGACGAGCTGATATTAAAGTGCTTAGAGGCCGCTCGCTGGGCTCCAACGGGGGAGGACGCACAGCCTTGGCGCTTCATAGTCGTAAAGGACCCGGAGACGCGGAAGAAGATAGGTGAGATTGCGAGGAGGGGGAGTGGAAGGCGCTTCTCAGTAGAGCTCTACACGGGGAAAATGATCGAGAGGCTCGGTGCACACGCATGGCCTGAAGAGAAGAGGAAACGCGTTTTTGAGAAGCTGGCGTCCGGCAAGGTATCGGCGTTCCTCGCCGAGGCTCCCGTGAACATAGTCGTGTGCGCCGACAAGAACACCTGGGATCCGAGGGAGGACTGCTCTGCGGCCATCCAGAACATGCTGTTAATGGCGAAGGCGCTAGGCCTTGGCACGTGCTGGGTCATCGCGCCCTGCACGGACGTCAGGGATGAGATGAGGATGAAGGAGCTCCTCAACATACCCGAAGAGTACAAGATAGTCAGCGTCGTGGCGCTAGGATACCCCGACGAGGCCCCGAAGCCCCGCCCGAGAAAGGAGCTCGAAGAAGTCGTGTTTTATGAGCGATTTGGACAGAAGAAGGGGGAAACCTCATGAGCGGAAGGAACTCCGGGATTGACAAAGAGTGGGTGAACGCGGTTCTCTTCGACCTCCTTAAGGTAGTATACGATGGCTTCGGAGGGGCCTCAAAATTCAGGTGTTGCATCGTTGGAAGAAGCCTGCTCAAGGATCTAGCCAAGAAGCTAAGCATCGACTTCTCGAACCTCGCAATCCCGGAGGCCATCAAGAAAGTGCTCGAGGCGTTGAAAGCGATCGGGGTAATCGGTGGGGGCGACGTAGCGCTTAGCGACATGGTCTTAGACTTCAAAATACGCGACTGCGTGCATCTACCAGTTCAGAAGAAGGTCAGGGAGCTCAAGATGCCCTCCTTCGTTTGCCTATGTGCGAACCTCTGCCTTGGTTTAATTGAAGAGCGCTACGGTCTGGACACCGAGCTTATCGAAATAAACCAAGAAGGGAGCACGTGCCACATAAGGGCCATGTTATTTAAGTGGGATTAAGCACAAGATGTACTCGAGTGCGATACTTCATGCCTCCAAAAGTGGACGAGTCGAAGTGCATTGGGTGCGGAAGATGTGTCGATGTCTGCCCAAACAACGTACTGGAGCTAATTAATGGCGTTTCGCACGTCGAGCACCCAGAGAAGTGCGAAGGTTGTGGTTTGTGCGAGGCGGTATGCCCCCAAGAGGCGATCAAACTGAGCTAAGCTTTCATCTTTCTACAAATTTTTTTGCAAATCCTTCAGTCTAATTGATCAAAAAGCATAAAGATCTAGCAGGAAAAATCATTTATCACTATATCTCTGTAAATGCGACTCGCAATAAGGTTTAGAAGACGGAGTGGGGCATTGTTTGATAATACTATTCG